>CALPKO020000242.1 GCA_943324165.2 Bdellovibrio sp. ZAP7
CCAGTTGGATGTATTGTTTTCAATAGCTGGCAAATCGCAAATAGAAAACGAAGAAAGTGATGTTTTTGAGATAAAAATACGTTCAGGCATTATGCGTTTAAAAAAGCTTGAAGCTTTTGATGAAGCAGCTTTTTATGAAACGGAAATACTAAGAATTACCAAAACAAATACCAACAAGAAAAAAAGTGAATTGTATTTCTTTTTGTTCTCAATTGCTGGCTTGGTATTAATTGCTTGCTTTGGAAATAAACTTCTCTATGAATCTCTTTCATTATACAAAAAAGTAATTGACACAATAATCCATTATTTTAAATAAAAAAACAAGATGGCATTAACAATATTATTAGGCTTTGCAACTTTACTTACATTAATTGGAATGGGTATCGTAGCAATAATTGGATTTATAATTGGCTGGAAATTTTCAGATTTTTTTATTCCACCACGAGATTATTGGACTAAAAGTGGTTCTGCCATGATGAGTGCAAAATTTACCATTGCTGCAACAGGTGCAGTTGTTGCTGTTTGGGGTGTTGCGGCTATAATTTCGGGTATCTTCAGTTAGTTGCATCGCTTTTGACTTTTTTTATATCTTCGCCAAAACTAATATCGATGCTTGTTAAAAAACAAACCTTTTTACTTTTATCATTTCTTTTTCTAACGCTGCTTTCCCACGCGCAAGTCTCAGTTTGCAGTTGGAATATAATGAATTTTGGCAAATCAAAGTCGGATAGTGAATTAGCATTTATTGCTACAACGCTAAACAAATACGACATTATAACTATTCAAGAAGTAGTGGCGGGAAATGGCGGAGCACAAGCCGTTGCACGTTTGGTCAACATCCTTAACAACAAAGGTGCGCAATGGGATTATGCGGTAAGCGACCCCACCACAACCGACAATCCCTCGAGTAAAGAACGCTATGCCTATGTTTGGAAGCCGTCGAAAGTAAAAAAAATTGGGAAATGTTGGCTCGAGCAAAACTTTCAAAAAGAAATTGATAGAGAACCTTATATGAGCACTTTTGCGTACGAAGGAAAACCGTTTACGATTGTTTCTTTTCATGCCGTGCCAAAAAAGAAAAACCCCGAAAGTGAAATAAAATATTTTAAGCTATTGCCCGCGTTATACGCCAAATTGAACCTGATTTTTATGGGTGATTTTAACTGTCCACAATCCAATCAAGTATTCATTCCGCTGAAGAAGATGGGCTATGCTACTATCCTTTCCAATCAAAAAACAAGTTTGAAACAAAAATGCAAAGGCAATGATTGTTTGGCATCAGAATACGACAATATGTTTTTTAACAGCAAAAGAAATAGCACTTTAAAAGCAGGAATTGTTCCTTTTCATACTGCTTTTACTACGCTGAAAGAAGCAAGAACAATTTCTGATCATCTTCCTATTTGGAGTGTTTTTAAAATAAATTAGTCCTTTAGTGTACTAATAAAAAAATCGCCTGCTCGAGCATTTCTTAATAGAGTACTAGAACAGACGACATTATTGATTATTTACTTTTCGCAGCTAAATGGTTGCATGTATATTATTCTCCTAAAAACGGATAACGATAATCAGCAGGTGTTACAAAAGTTTCTTTAATTGTTCTTGCCGAAGCCCAACGCAATAAGTTAAGCGCCGAACCTGCTTTGTCATTCGTGCCAGAAGATCTCGCACCTCCAAAAGGTTGCATTCCAACAACAGCACCAGTTGGTTTGTCATTGATGTAAAAATTACCCGCTGCGTTTTGCAATGCTACGGTGGCTTCTTCAATGGCGTAGCGGTCTTTACTGAAAACAGCTCCAGTTAATGCGTATTCTGAAGTTTCATCTACCAATTGCAAAGTCTCGCTCCATTTTTTATCTTCATAAACGTAAATCGTAATGACTGGTCCGAAAAGTTCGGTTTCCATGGTAGCATATTTCGGATTTGTAGTCACAATAACCGTTGGTTCTATAAAATAACCCACCGATTTGTCGTAATTTCCACCAACAATAATTTCTGCATCAGCATCTTTTTTCGCTTGATCAATAAAACTTGCTAATTTATCAAATGAACCTTCGTGAATCACCGCTGTGATAAAATTACCAAAATCTTCTGGAGAACCCATTTTTAAAGATTGTACTTCTTTTATCAATTCAGACTTGATTTCACTCCACAAACTTTGCGGAAGATAAGCACGAGACGCCGCTGAACATTTCTGCCCTTGAAACTCGAATGCACCTCGCACAATTCCAGCAACTACTTGCTGCACATTTGCACTTGCATGCGCCACAATAAAATCTTTACCACCTGTTTCTCCAACAATTCTTGGATAAGTTTTATAGTGATGGATATTATTTCCTATTGTTTTCCAGATGTCTTTAAAAACGTGCGTAGAACCTGTAAAATGCACACCTGCAAAATCCCGACTTGCAAAAACTGTTTCGCTGATCATTTGTGCATCTCCAAAAACCACATTGATAACACCATCTGGAAGTCCAGCCTCTTTAAAAATATCTATGATGATTTTTGCCGAAAAAACTTGGCTGTCGCTTGGTTTCCAGATTACAACATTCCCCATCATGGCAGCACTGGCAGGCAAATTAGCGGCAATCGCAGTAAAATTAAATGGCGTTATAGCATAAATAAATCCTTCTAAAGGACGGTATTCCAAACGGTTCCAAACGCCAGAATCCGATTTCGGTTGGTCGCCATAGATTTGCGTCATGAATTCTACATTATAACGCAAAAAGTCAATTAATTCGCAAGAAGCATCAATTTCTGCTTGGTAGATATTTTTGGATTGCGCAATCATTGTTGCAGCATTTATTTTAGCCCGATACGGTCCGGCAATCAATTCAGCAGCTTTTAAGAAAATAGCTGCGCGATGTTCCCAAGCCATGTTTGCCCATTTTACTTTATTTGCTAAGGCGTTCGCAATTGCTTTTTCAACATGGGCCTTTTCTGCCAAATGATAGGTGCCAACAACATGCTTGTGGTCGTGTGGCGCAGTCATGTCTTTGGTATTTCTGGTGCGAATTTCTTCGCTTCCTATGTACAACGGAACATCAATTTTGGAGTTCCACATTTTTTTATATTCGGCAAGAACAGCCGCTTTTTCTGGCGAGTTAGGCGCGTAAGATTTTACTGGCTCGTTGACTGCTTTGGGTACTTGAAAAAATCCTTTCAACATATTTTTTGAATTTGATAATTAGAAAATGTGATAATTAAATAATTCAAACGTTGTGCATTATTTAATTTGAAACAAAAGTACAAAGGTAAGTTTGAATTGTAGCTTAACATGAGGATAAAAAGTTAAATATAGTTAAAAATTCAGCTCTAAATCAGTGTAATTAGAATCCGTTGTAACCCATAAAAAAGGTTATTTTCTAATTCTTAAATCTAATTGAAAAAAATTAAAAGCCAATTCATTCAAATCCGACTATCAAGAAATTATCTATTTCAATCGCTTTCGATTTAAATCATAATAGCTATTTTTGAAAAATGTTTAGGCAAAAGACCATTTGAACAAACAGACGAAGTGGCCATTTTACCGCTTTCCTATCTTTAATAGTATATTTTTTTAATTTTTATTAAAAGCAAATCAATTGACGCAAAAGACTTACACTATTCGCGAGGCGCAAGTAAAATTGGAACATTTTTGTGCGTACCAAGAGCGTTGTCATGTAGAAGTTAATCAAAA
>CALPKO020000243.1 GCA_943324165.2 Bdellovibrio sp. ZAP7
AAAAGCATTTAATCCTGTTGATTCAATGAACGAGTTGCTTTTTGTATTGGCTCCTTCAGGTGGACATTTTGGTAAAGAAAAAGAATAAATTCCCAACGCAACAGCTGAAATTGCAGCAATATAAAACATATTTGCCGATGCTTTATTTCCAGATAAATTAGTAATCCACATGGCAACGATAAATCCGATCGTTCCCCACACACGAATCGGTGGAAAAACTTTGACAACATCAAATGAATTGTTTTTTAAAATACCGTAAGCTATTGAATTAGATAAAGAAATAGTTGGCATATAACACAACATCGCAGCAAAAATTACCCAAAAAAATGTTGTTGGATTATCAACTATTGGTATGTAAGCCAATATTAAGCCACCTAAAATATGTAAAACGCCGTAGAGTTTCTCTGCATTTATAAAACGATCGGCCAAAATTCCAATTAGTGCAGGCATTAGGATTGAAGAAAATCCTAGTGTAGAAAAAATGGCACCAAACTCCGCTCCGCTCCAATGTTTTGTCGCAAACCAATAGTTCCCAACCGTTATTAGCCAAGTTCCCCAAACAAAAAATTGAAGAAAACTCATTATTGTCAATCTGCTTTTAATTCCCATGTTTTATATAAACTTTAGTAAATCGTTAATTTAACGGTCGTAAATCTAATAATAAAATTAAATTTTTGGCCGAATTTTTATTAAATCTTATTTACTAAATCCAAAACCAAATGAAATTGCTCCGTTTTAGTCATATTAGAATTATCAATCTCAATGGCGTTATTGGCTTTAACCAATGGAGAATCAACTCGGTGTGTGTCGATATAATCTCGGTCTTCAACATTTTTGAGTACTTCTTCAAAAGTTACATTGTCCCCTTTTGCAACCAATTCGTCAAATCTCCTTTTTGCACGGGTTGAAGCGCTAGCAGTCATGAATATTTTGAGTTCAGCTTCCGGAAAAACCACCGTTCCAATGTCGCGACCATCCATCACAATGGCTTTGTTTTTTCCCATTGCTTGTTGTTGCTCCACCAATTTTGCACGTACTTCTGAAATTTCGGCAATTTTGCTAACCAAATTGGAAACTTCGATTGTTCTAATTTGTTTTTCAATATTTTCGTTGTTCAAAAACACTTCAGAAAAACCCAAATCTGCATTAAATTGAAAAGAAAGCTGAATGTTTTTTAAATTAGCAATTAATTCAGTTTGATTTAAATGCTCAGCATCAACCCAATTATTTCTCATTGCAAAATAAGTAATTGCCCGATACATTGCGCCAGAATCTACAAAGACGTAGCCTAAATGTTGCGCAAGTTGTTTGGCTAAAGTACTTTTTCCAGTGGACGAAAAGCCATCGATAGCAATAATTATTTTTTTCATGGTAAGATTGAACTATTTTTTAGAGTTGCAAATTTAAACAATTTCAATGGCAATTTCAATGGCAATTTCAATATCAAGTTCAATGACAAAAATCAATTCTAAATTAAGATACTTACTTAAAAAATCAAATGTTTCTATTCAGATATATATAATTAACCAAAATATTTTAAACTTATATGACTTATATGTTTTTTGATTTTACATCCTTATTAAAATGAAGTAATTATAACGAAAAATAAGGTTATTGGATTTTGCATGATTAAGTTATATTTGTAAACTTAAATTTAAGTGAATATGAATCCATTTTTTTCAGTTATAATTCCACTTTTCAATAAAGAAAATGAAATTAAATCTACTTTAGAAAGTGTTTTAAGCCAGACTTTTCAAGATTTTGAAGTGATTGTTATTGATGACGGATCAACTGACAATGGCAAAAAAATTGTTGAAGATTTTAATAATTCCAAAATCAAATTGATTTCAACAAGAAATAATGGCGTTTCCAAAGCGAGAAATATTGGAATCGAAGAAGCAAAAGGAGCATTAATTGCTTTTTTAGACGCTGATGATTTTTGGTTTGAAAATCACTTACAATTGCTATCAGAATTGTTTATAAAATACCCAAATGCTGGAATTTTAGCTACCAATTATGAAATTTTCTATAATAAAAATAAAACAATAAAACCCTATTTTATTGACATTCCGAAAGAAAACTGGAGCGGAGTTGTTACTGATTTTTTTAAATCAAGTATGGTCAATCGGATTGCTTGGACTTCTGCAATTGCAATTCCCAAAAAAGCACTTGCTAAAGTGGGTAATTTTGACGAAAACATTACTTTGGGTGCAGGAGAAGATACTGATTTATGGATACGAATGGCTTTAGAATTTGAAGTTGCCTTCAATAATCAAATCACTGTGAGATACAATTTAGGTGCGGAAAACAGAATTTCTTTAACAAAAACTTTGACGCGGTCTTTTGCTAAATTGGATCAATTTGGGGCGCAAGAAACTGAAAATCCCTCTTTAAAAAAATACTTAGATTTATACCGAACTCAATATGCTTTGAAACACAAATTAGCAGGTGATGTCAAAACATTTAATTTTTATAAAAATCAAATTAACTCAGAAAACATAACTTGGAAAATTAAAATGCTATTTATGCTTCCTGTTTTTATTTTAAAAATTTTATTTGTTATAAAAAAGTACTCAGAACATAAAAATTTTCTTTTCTCTATTTATGATTAATGAATTGAGATTGAAACATTTCAAAATCTCTAACATAATCACTTTCGTCAAAAACCCCCGAAGCGATTACCAAACAAACAGCTCCAGATGAAAAGTTCTCTAGTTCACGCCAAATATTTTTTTTAATCAATAATCCTTTGTCTGGTTTATTTAAAGTAATGGTTTTTTGTTCTTTTCCGTCATTCAAAACTACATCAAAACTACCTGAAAGTGGTAACAAAAGCTCTAATTGATGAATATGTGCATGACCACCTCTTTTAGCGGAACTCGGAACATCAAATAAATAATAAACACGCTTTATTTCAAAAGGAACTACTTCATTTTCAATCACGGCAATATTCCCACGGTAATCTTCAATTTTTGGAATATCAATAATTTCTATATTCATTTTACTGTTTTTTTTAAGTAGTTTAACCAATGTTCTCCTATGTTGCTCATTTCAAATTTTTCAACAGATTTTTTTGCCTTGTTTTTACAAAGTTGCAACAAATTTTCGTCTTCTATCATTTCGTTAATTCCAGTAACAAATTGCTCTAAGTTCTGATTTTCAATTAACAAACCGTTTTTTCTATCTGAAATTAATTCTTTTGGACCAGACAAACAATCGAATGAAATGACGGGCGTACCACAAGCCAAAGATTCTGCAATTGTATTCGGTAAACCTTCGTATTTGCTTGTTAAAAGTGTGAATTTTGCATTTTTAAAATAAGGAAAAGGATTGTTCTGAAAACCAAGAAAAACAATTTTGTCTTCCAATTTTTTGCTCAAAACCAACTGTTCTAAATCTTTTCTTTGTTCACCATCTCCCAGCAAAACTAATTTAACATTTTTTCTGGGCAAATTTGAAAGCGAATAGGCTTCGATCATCAAATCAAATTGTTTGTTGTTGTCAAATACCATTCTGCCAACACCAAGGACATAGTCAAAATTCAAATTTATGATTTCTTCTGCTAAAACCGCAATTTTATTCAACTCCAACGGATTATAAATTGTAGTAACATTATTATAACCATAATCCTTTTTTATTTTTTGCTCAATCTCATTTGAAACAGC
>CALPKO020000244.1 GCA_943324165.2 Bdellovibrio sp. ZAP7
CCTTCTTTATCTACTTTAATTTCGATAATCGGATTACCATATTCTACATTGGTTTCGCCAATGCTCGTAAGGTGTTTGAGTTTTAAGGTTGCATCGGTCCCGTTAGAAATCAATTCGCGCAAGAAAATTTCGTGGTCGCTGTATAAGAATTTTTTGATTAAGGGAAAGATGTTTTCAACCGAAACATTAATTTTTCCTGTTGTCATAGTGCTATTTTTTTAATTAGTTTGTTGTTTTCTGCATTTCAAATAAAATACCAAACCAAAAAAAGTGACAAATTGGCGTGAATTTTCGCTCGAAAATGAAATTTTTTCAGTGTTGTAACACTTTTTAGAAAAGATAATTTTTGCTTTTTTTGAACATCTAAAAACGCTTGTAGTTACAAGAAGTTGGCGATTTTGAAGTACAAAAAACAGTTGGTACAAACGGACTTCATACCAAGCGAAAAGCTGCATTTAACCGCGAACTTATTTATTTTCGACGTGCTTGTTATAGGTAGTTTGGCAAACTTTATCTTTCGCCTTAAAATTGGCCATGTCGAAATCGGGAGCCTTGGCAATGCTCGTTAAGTCAGCAACAGCTTGAAATAATAATTCATTTTGCTGGCGTTGAATGCGTTCAATAAAATTTATTTTATTGCTTCCTTTTTCAGGTGCTGAAACGAGTATTTCTTCAGTTTTGGGATCTATAGCGAACAAGAATGACTTTTTCATAATATTGATTTGCTTTTGAAAAATTAGTGAAGATGACAGCGACCACTAGAGTTGCTTGTTTTGTTTTTACATCTATTTCCTTTTTTTGTTGTCCCGGTGCATTGGGTGGTAGGACTCGACGACTTTTTGGATTTGCTTTTGCTTTTATCGCAGCAATTGGTTCCCACTGTCCTATCATGTACTTTACAGGTGCAACTATTGGATTTGCTGCGATTACATTGAAAACAGAGCAACTGAATGTTGGAGGCATCGCTACTTCCGCCGCAAGAGAATGGCGTAATATGGTCGTATTCTAAATTGGAAGAGCTGCCGCAACACCTGCAGCTGCCACCATCTCTTGCATACACCATTTTTTTTGTGCTTACAGAGATATAGCGACTTTGAGAGAAACAAGCAGTGCTAATTAGGAGTAGTGCGACGAATAAAAGTAATTTTCTCATTTGACTTGATTGGCTGTTAATTGGGTTTATTGCTTTTGGGATTGGCGGTTTCGGGATTTGAGAGGCAGTGGATTTCGTAACACAAAACTGTCTGCCATCATTGAGCTTGATATGAAACACAAAGCTTCATTTTATTAAATTACCAATTTCTTTAAGGCGCTGTTATGTCTTAGATTCTTTCTGCAGTCGTTTCAAATTCTTTCAACGTTTTTCCTTCTTTATTTTTCCATTCTGACAATCCGTTTGCATTGCGTCCCATGACCATAACCGCTGCTGTCGATGGACTACTAAAAATGTAGTCGTCTGAAAATTCAAAGTACTCGCCTTTGTCTATAAGCACTCCTTCGTTAATTAGTTTTTGTCTGTATGTAATGTAGTTTGGAGTCATTGAAGTTACTATTGTTGATGCTGCTTTTGAGTTTTTGAAAACTATAAAAACCATCTGAGGTTGGTTCGCCTTGTCCTTCCGCCCCACGAGCCGCTTTAATGAAAAACAATTCTTGTTTTTGTTTAGGTTTAAACTCCCTCTTTTCTTCAAATACTTTATGTCCGAGCGTATTTACAAGCATTGTTATATATTCAATAAACTCTTCCATTTCAGCTCTGTCAGATTCTGAAATTGAAGATTGAGTCGGAATTATTGAGTTGTCAACCTTATAACGATTAGCAGATTTTGCAATTTCGTGAAGGCGATTCTCTAAATATTTTATGTGAGCCTTGTTTAAGTTTTCATCTTTACTAATAAAAACTATCGCTTCGTTCCAAAAGTCCTTTTGAGTTAACTGTTGATTCAGTCGTTTTAAAATTGATTCGGCTTCACCAATATATACTTGGTCTTTACCTGCATCGTCTTTTCCAAACAGTAAATAAACTCCCGTACTTGCTAGATCGTATCGGTCAGAACAGTCTTTTATTTTTATACGTGGAATTTTATATGCCTTTCCAGACCAGTTGGAAAGTTCGCAACTCATTCGTCCGTTTGGTTCTCCGTCAATGAGGAATATTTTTATTGTTTTACCGAATTTCATATTGTGTTGTATGTTATTTAAGAATGAGGCAATACTTGCTTTTTACTGATTAAATCGCAACTTTTTGTTTCAATTCGTCATAATATGCGGATGTTTTTGTTCTCTATATTTCCCTCAAATATAAAAATAAATCTTAACATTTTCCTAAACACCAAAACTGGATGTGAAATTTTAAATAAGAGTTATTAATGAGTTACCGTCAAAGCTAGTTTATGATATTCCAAACCTCGTTGTTTTTTTAACAATACTATACGCCTACAGAAATCTAGTGTCCGCCCTAATTTAATTAGCTACCGCTGAAAACTATGCTAAATCGGTATTTTGATGTAGAAAAATTCCTACTTCCCAACTTTAAACAAAAAAGTTTTGTCTTCTTGGCTCAAACTGTCGTAGCCCGATTGACTAATTTTATCTAAAATATCGTCAATTTGTTGTTGGTTTTTGTCTTTGGTCACAATTTTAGAAGCCGTTTTAGGAGTAGGAGCACTGAAGTTTTTGTGCACTTTTTTAAACGGCATTTTCTTTTTCGGTTGGAATAAATTCACGAAAGTATCTACGATTTTGGTAAACCATCCCGCCAAATCAGTTCCGTTTTGCAGTTGTTTGATGTACAAATAGCCAAACAATGCGCCACCCAAATGTGCCAAATGTCCACCCGTATTTTCAAGCGGAAGTTGCACCAAATCAATCACAATTAAAGCAGCAGCGATGTGCCATAATTTCACATTTCCGAAAAGAAACAAACGAATTTCGGTTAAAGGCGTATAAGTGGCTGCCGCAAATAAAATCGCCATAATCGCACCTGAAGCACCAACTAAAGTAACTTGCAAATGCGCCAATGATGGAAATAAAAAATAACTTAATATATAAATTATTCCTGCGGAAAGCGAACCTACAAAATACAAACTCAAAAATTGCTTTTGCGAAAAATAAGTCAAAAACAAACGGCTTGCAAAGTTTAAAATCATCATATTGAACAACAGATGAAAAAACCCAGTATGAAAAAATGCATAAGTAAACAAAGACCAAGGTTTCCAAAGCAAATCAATTGGATTGGAAGATAAACTTACATATTGCAAAAAATTGATTTGAATATTGAACAAGCTTAAAATCCCAAAAACAATGAACGGAATGGCAAATAAACCTACATTCCAATAAATAATTTTGTTGGAAGCGCCGCCTATTTTATACTGCAATTTTAAATCGTCAATAATATTCATTTTTATTTATTTTAGTTCAAACTGTTGGTTGTAATTATTAAAAAACGTCAGTTCGAGTGTTTTTTGTGCAGAGCATCGGAACAAAAAATGTATCGAGAACCCTTATTAGTTCAAAATTTTCTTGTTTTCGATACGATTTTTTTCAAAAATCACTCGAATTGACGAAAATTTTTGTTCAAAACCAATTCCCCAAACTGATTTTAATTGAATCTGGTGTTATTAAATTGATTTTTCTTCC
>CALPKO020000245.1 GCA_943324165.2 Bdellovibrio sp. ZAP7
CTTTTATCTAAAAATAGGTTTAATGTTGTGCGCTTTACCTAATAATTCGAATTAGTTGTAAAATTCAAATATTGCATATTAGTAAATTGTCATCAAGTCATCTGCCGAAAGTATTATCAGGATTAAAATTAGAGATAGTTTAATTTACCTTTAAAATTTATGAGATTCGTAATTTTATTACTATTTTTACAAAAAATACGGATGATTTCTCTCCAAAAGTAGGAATTTCAAAAAAAAAGTTATTTTAAAATCATTGAAATGTCAGTTTTAGAAAAAATGAATTCCGCTGAAATTATTGCAACCGAAAACAAATATGGTGCCCACAATTATCATCCGCTTCCGGTGGTTTTGAGTAGGGGAGAAGGTGTATATGTTTGGGATGTTGATGAAAAAAAATACTATGATTTCTTGTCTGCTTATTCGGCAGTAAACCAAGGCCATTGTCATCCTAAAATCGTAAATGCAATGATTGAGCAAGCCCAAACTTTGACTTTAACCTCTAGGGCTTTTTACAACGATAAATTAGGAAATTACGAAAAATTCTTAACTAAATTCTTTGGCTTCGATAAAGTTTTACCAATGAATACTGGTGCAGAAGCGGTTGAAACTGCTTTAAAGATTTGTAGAAAATGGGCTTATGAAGTGAAAGGAATTGAAGAAAATGATGCGCAAATTATTGTTTGTGATGGCAATTTTCATGGCAGAACGACGACCATTATTTCTTTTTCAAATGATGAAAATGCACGCAAAAACTTTGGTCCTTATACAGCAGGTTTTATAAAAATTCCTTACGATGACATTGACGCTTTAGAAAAAGTATTGACCACATCAAAAAACATTGCAGGATTTTTGGTAGAGCCAATTCAGGGGGAAGCAGGTGTTTATACGCCGGCGGATGATTATATGATGAAGGCAAAAAATTTATGTAACCAACACAATGTTTTGTTTATTGCAGACGAAATTCAAACTGGAATTGCAAGAACTGGTTCGCTTTTGGCAGTTTGTGGCAATTGCGATTGTCAAAATCATTGCGAAAGACAAGCTACGTATGCAACTCCCGATGTTTTGATTCTTGGAAAAGCAATTTCAGGTGGTGTATATCCCGTTTCTGCAGTTTTGGCAAATGATGCCATTATGAATGTCATAAAACCGGGTCAACATGGTTCTACTTTTGGTGGAAATCCAATTGCTGCTGCTGTTGCCGTTGCTGCTTTAGAAGTAGTCGATGAAGAAAATTTAGCACAAAATGCCCGTTATTTAGGTAAAATTTTTAGAACTAAATTATCAGAATACATTAAGACTTCTACTATTGCCACTTTGGTGCGAGGACGTGGACTTTTGAATGCCGTTGTAATTAACGACACAGAAGAAAGCGATACGGCTTGGAACATTTGTATGGCTTTGAGAGATAACGGCTTGTTAGCCAAACCAACACATGGAAATATTATTCGGTTTGCACCTCCTTTGGTGATGAACGAAGAACAGCTATTGGATTGTGTTTCAATTATTATAAAAACCTTAAAAGAATTTGAAAGATAATCAAAAAAAAATCCGTTGAAAAGCGGATTTTTTTTTGCTACTTAATTCAACCATGTCTGTAAAAAATGTGGCTTGTAGCTTTTTTTCGGTTTATGTTATGTATCCTGCTAAACAAAGGACAAACTAAACATCTAGTTAATTAGTTGCACATGTTAGTGAGCACGGAATGAAATTTGGCGCTATCGTATTGTAAAGATAACCGAGCTTTCGGTTGGTATTATTTCTATTCTATCAAAAGCAAACTCATAATTATGCAACAGCCAAGAAAAACTATTCCGACAATTATACTTCAATTCTTAATTTTCTATGGAGAATTGGCCACCTTAATAGTGCAGCAATTTGCCTAACCGCGTCCCAAATAAAATTTAATATGGTACGCAAAATTAATCTACCGAATATACTCATTATTGGTATTTCATTTTTAAGTTGATTTCCCACGCAAATTCTAATAACTTTCCACTAGGAATAGCGCATAGTCTAGATACATTTGTGCAGCTTTTGAAATCATATCATTTTTCTGAAGTGCTTGAACTCATTGAGCATCATGGATTTTTAATTCGTAATTCATATTTACCAACACCAAATCAAAAATCAAAAATCGTTGATCAGCAATCAAAAATCGTTACTCCTCAATCAATAATCGTTAATAAGCAATCAAAAATCTCTTAATTGTGTTGGGGGGCCAACTCCTTTTTCAAAAACTCCGCAGTAAAGCTTTTTTTATTTTTCGCAACTTCTTCGGGAGTTCCTTTGGCAACAACGTTTCCGCCGCCTTTTCCGCCTTCTGGTCCAATGTCGATAATGTAATCTGCCAATTTAATTACATCCATATTGTGTTCGATAATCAGGATGGTATTTCCTTTATCAACTAATTTATTGATGACTTCCATCAAAACCCGAATGTCTTCAAAATGCAAGCCAGTAGTGGGTTCGTCTAGGATGTAAAAAGTATTTCCGGTATCTTTTTTAGACAACTCTCCGGCCAATTTAATACGTTGCGCTTCGCCACCAGAAAGCGTGGTAGATTGTTGGCCTAGTGTGATATAACCCAAACCAACGTCTTGAATTGTTTTTACTTTGCGATAAATTTTCGGAATCAATTCAAAAAACGGAACCGCTTCATCAACAGTCATGTTCAAAACATCTGAAATTGATTTTCCTTTATAGCGAATTTCTAAAGTTTCTCGGTTAAAACGCTTCCCTTGACAAGTTTCGCACTCAACATAAACATCTGGAAGAAAGTTCATTTCAATGGTTCTCACGCCAGACCCTTCGCAGGTTTCGCACCTTCCACCTTTTACGTTAAAGCTGAATCGTCCGGCTTTGTACCCTCGAATCATACTTTCTGAGGTCATCGTAAATAGACTTCTAATTTCAGAAAAAACATCGGTATAAGTAGCTGGATTAGAACGTGGTGTTCTTCCTATCGGACTTTGGTCGATGTCAATTACTTTATCAATATGCTCTAAACCTTCAATTTTTTTGTAAGGTTGTGGCTTTTTAACGCCATTAAAATAAAAGGCATTTAAGATTGGGTATAAAGTTTCGTTAATCAAAGTTGACTTTCCACTTCCAGATACACCTGTAACGCAAATCATTTTCCCTAAAGGCAACTCGATTGTTACGTTTTTTAGATTGTTTCCAGTTGCGCCAGAAAGTTTCAATATTTTTCCGTTGCCAACTCTTCTTGCTTTTGGAACTTCTATTTTCATTTCGCCATTCATGTACATTGCCGTCATAGAGTGGGAGGAAAGTATCTCTTTTGGCGTTCCTTGACTGATGATTTCTCCACCAAATTTCCCTGCCTTCGGACCAATGTCAATCACATAATCTGCACGTTCAATCATGTCTTTGTCGTGTTCAACCACGATAACCGAATTGCCAATATCGCGCAATTGCTCCAATGAATGAATCAGTTTTTCGTTGTCGCGTTGGTGCAAACCGATACTAGGTTCATCCAAAATATACAAAACACCCACCAATTGCGAACCTATTTGGGTTGCTAAACGGATGCGTTGTGCTTCACCGCCAGAAAGTGATTTTGAGCTTCGGCTTAAAGACAAATAATTCAATCCAACATTCATCAAAAATGCTAA
>CALPKO020000246.1 GCA_943324165.2 Bdellovibrio sp. ZAP7
CACCGCAATATAAGGGTTATTGGTAGATCCAGAATTTCCTGCGGAAACCACTACAACCATTCCTCGGCTGAAAGCAATATCAGCACCTCGTGAAATAAAAGATGTTATTCCATTCATGTCTTCATAGGAATAGGAATAATTGGTATTGTCGTAATCAAAATAACCAAGAGAGGTATTGATTACATCAACTCCCAAACTATCAGCAGTTTCTGCAGCTTCCACCCACAAGGATTCTTCAATCGGATTTTCAGTGATGGCATCTTCAGTTCTAAATAAATAATAAGCAGCATCTGGAGCAGTGCCGACCAATTGATTATCTACATAGCCACCCATCGTTGATAAAACTAAAGTGCCATGAGAATTATCACCGTAAATATCTTCGTTTCGATTGACAAAATCATATCCGCCCAATATCAAATTATTATCTCTTAATCTTTGAAAGGCGGGCAAAACATCCACACCCGGAAAACCAGCGTCAATAACCGCGATAATTTTGCCAGCACCAGTATAATTCTGTTGATGCAATACATTTCCATTCAGCATTTGAATTTGATTATTTGAATTTCCATAATTAAAAGTAGTTTGGACATCCAAATTTTTGTTCACTTTCCTGTTTTTATTGTTCGTATTGTAAGCAGATAATTTTCCACCAATGTTTAAAGAAGCATTGGCAAAACGGACTTTTTGAACAAATGAAAATGTGGTCAATGCATTAATATCATCAACTGTGCCTCTAATATGCAAGCAGTTTAACCATTTTGATTTTGCCATCACCGTTATTCCATTTGCTGCCGTAATTTGGTCAATATACGATTGAAAAACCGGAACATCTTTTAGATCTAATGCAATATTTTGATTAATTCGTCGGTCTAATGCTCTTTGGGAAAGCATCGATAAAGGATTATCGAAATAGTTTTGAAAATTAGGCTTATTATTAAAATAAACCCAAGCATCTTCTTGCCCACTGGCATTTAAAGAAAAAATAATGACGAATAATAGTATAATTTTTTTCATAGCTATCAACTTGATAATAATTTATAAAATTAGTGAAAAGTTTTGAAAAGATAAGCAAACGGGAATTCAATAAGTTAATTATCAATTTTTAAAAACTACAAATTAAATTCATCATAACGCACAGGAATTTGTGGGTCGTAAAGTGCAGTTTTAAATTCTTCTAAAATAGAAACCAACAAATCCATGGTTTTTCCTTCTGTACCATAACAATCAATTCTGACAGATTGCGGCGTAGTTTTGATTTGAAATGCACCTTTATTACTAGGATTCTGCCAACTATTTTCATCGACTTTTGTCCAAGTTTGAAATAAGTTTGTAATTCTATTTAAAATGACTTGGATGGGTAAAACTTCCAATCCTTTCAACTCATTTCCATCAATAACAGCTTCGTAAACTTCGTGGTTATTAAGATAAACATCATCCTCGTATTTCCAAAAAACTAATTCGTACATGATTTATATTTTAATATTCAAAAATGCCATATTCACTTTTTATGGTCAATTTTTTCGCTGCACTTTCCTCCACTCTACCAACAATTTGAGCATCAACACGAAAAGATTTGGCAATTTCAATAATATCATTTGCAATCGCTTCTGGAACATAAATTTCCATGCGATGTCCGCAGTTGAAAACCTGGTACATTTCTTTCCAATCGGTCTGAGATTGCTCCTGAATCAATTTAAAAAGTGGTGGAACATCAAATAAATTGTCTTTAATCACATGTAAGTTATCGATAAAATGAAGGATTTTTGTTTGTGCTCCTCCACTACAATGCACCATTCCATGAATTTCTTTTGAAGAATATTTCTCGAGTATTTTTTTAATAATCGGCGCATACGTTCTTGTTGGAGAAAGCACCAATTTTCCGGCATCAATCGACGAACCATTGACCTTGTCGGTCAGCTTAATTTTGCCAGAATAAACCAATTCATCTGGCACTTTATTGTCAAAACTTTCAGGATATTTTGCTGCCAAACTTTTGTCAAAAACATCATGACGGGCAGAAGTCAAGCCGTTGCTTCCCATACCGCCATTGTATGATTTTTCGTAACTGGCTTGTCCGTAAGAGGCCAATCCGACAATCACATCTCCCGCAGCAATATTGGCATTGTCAATCACATCGCTGCGTTTCATTCTTGCTGTTACGGTCGAATCTACAATAATGGTGCGCACAATATCGCCAACATCTGCAGTTTCTCCCCCAGTGGTATGGATGGTAACGCCAAAATTTGCCAATTCAGCAATCAATTCTTCTGTTCCGGAAATGATTGCGGAAATTACTTCACCAGGAATTAGGTTTTTGTTTCTTCCGATGGTGGATGAAAGCAAAATATTGTCCGTTGCTCCCACACACAAAAGGTCGTCAATATTCATAATCAATGCATCTTGAGCAATGCCTTTCCAAACCGAAATATCGCCGGTTTCTTTCCAATACATATACGCCAAAGACGATTTTGTACCAGCACCATCTGCGTGCATAATCAAGCAATAATCGCCATTGTTGGTGAGATAATCTGGAATAATTTTACAAAACGCTTGCGGAAAAAGACCTTTGTCGATGTTTTTAATCGCATTGTGAACATCTTCTTTTGAAGCAGAAACGCCACGTAGGGCGTACCTTTTTGAAGTTTCGGCACTCATTTTTTAGTAGTTTCTGCAAATGTAAGTAATCTTAAAAAAAGATTGGAAAGTTTATTAAGATTTGTGGAGTTTAGAATTTATTTAAAAAAACCGCGCGACGAGAATGTTGTGGCAGTGGACGCTATTTTCGTAGTTTTTATCCAAAATCTAATAATTTTAAAATGAAATTTTGTAAAAGAAAAAATACCTCTTTACAGTAATTTTATTATCAACTAAAAAAGAAAATGAAAATGAAAAAAATACCAAAAAAAACCAATAGCATTCTTGAAAAAATCAATAAAGGCAATGCCCATGAAAACGAAAGTTCGCCAGCATTAGAAAATAATGATAATAACAAAAATAGAAATCAAGGAGAAACGGGAAAGGCCATACAAATGAATGAACATTCCAATAAACACATCAATACTGAAAAAAAAATAGTCTCGACGAAGAAGATTGAAAAAAAACAGGTAGTAGAACATTTACAAATAATTTAATTGTTAAAATCTGAAGGTAGTTAAAAAACTAAAAATAAAAATTTATAATCCTATAAAAATTGTCCAACTATAAAAAAAATTGCAAATTTGTAGTCCAAAAAATACAGTATGCCAAAGATCTCCAACAAAGGAAAAGCAATGCCTGAATCGCCAATTAGAAAATTGGTACCTTATGCTGAAATCGCAAAGAAAAAAGGAAACAAAGTTTACCATTTAAACATTGGTCAGCCGGACATAAAAACGCCAGAAGTGGCTATGAATTCTATCAAAAATCTTGATATAAAAGTTTTAGAATATAGTCATTCTGCTGGTTTTGAAAGTTACCGGATCAAACTCTCACAATACTATAAAAACCATGGTTTACCGATTGATTTAGCAGATATCATCATCACAACTGGTGGTTCTGAAGCTTTGCTTTTTGCAATGGGAAGCACAATGGATGTTGATGATGAGATAATTATTCCAGAGCCTTTTTATGCCAACTACAATGGTTTTTCAAC
>CALPKO020000247.1 GCA_943324165.2 Bdellovibrio sp. ZAP7
AATCGTGAAAATAAAGATTTTAAAGTAAAATTGCCAACAGTTTTAAATTTGTATGCCGACTTGAAAGTTGTTTCAAAATTAAATGTAACTTTATTTTTGCAACAAAGAACAAACGACAACAATTCCAATGACCAAATTATCTCTCAAAACTCTTTTTCTATTACTCCTAGAGTTAATTTAGGTTTCTTTGAAGCGTATGTACCTGTCGGTTTTAACGAATTTTCTGGTACAACAGGGGGTTTTGGTTTTAGATTAGGTGGATTTTTCTTAGGTTCCAATTCAGTAATAACAGCTTTAACAAGCGACAGCAAACAAGCAGATATTTATTTTGGAACAAGATTTGGTATTTTGTAGCAAAAAAAGTCCATTTTAAATAAATGAGGGTTCATAAAATTATAAAAATGGATTACAAAAATAATATTGGCTTTCGAAAAGCAAGTTTAGAAAAATTGCTTAAAAACATCGAAATGCATGAAAATGAAATTGTCGATGCCTTATACAAAGATTTTAAAAAACCAGTTTTCGAGTCTGTTGTAACAGAAACTAGGTATGTTATTTCAGAATTAAAAGCAACCATTAAAAATTTAAGCAAATGGACAAAGCCGAAAAAAGTGCTGCCTTCTTTGTTTAATTTTCCTTCTTCAGATTATATTTACAACGAACCTTACGGCAATGTTTTGATAATTTCTCCATGGAATTACCCTTTTCAATTGGCACTTTGTCCTTTAATAGCAGCTGTTGCCGCTGGAAATAAAGTTACTTTAAAGCCATCAGAATTAACACCCAACACCTCGGTTTTGGTTGCTAAAATTATTCGAGAAACTTTTGAGGTAAAACATGTTGTGGCCATTTTGGGTGATGCAAAAATTGCTGAAAATCTGTTGAAGAATCGTTGGGATTTTATTTTTTTTACAGGAAGTGTAAAAGTCGGAAAGATTGTTGCAAAAGCCGCTGCCGAACATTTAACGCCAGTTGTTTTAGAATTAGGAGGAAAAAATCCGTGTATAGTTGAAAAATCAGCGAATTTGAAATTAAGTGCGAAGCGAATAGTTTGGGGAAAATTTTTAAATGCCGGTCAAACATGCATCGCACCTGATTATTTATTGGTTCATAATAGTATTAAGCAAGAGTTTGTTAACTTATTGCAACAAGAAATTAATAATTTTTATTCAGAAAATCCAGAATTATCTCCCGATTTTGCTAGAATTATAAACAAAGACAATTGGAAACGACAGGTTGAACTACTTGAAAATCAAAATATAATTTTTGGAGGATTTGCAAATGAAGACGATTTATACCTTTCTCCAACTTTAATCGACGAGCCATCTTTGGATAGCAAATTGATGCAAGATGAAATATTTGGGCCAATTTTACCCATAATTACTTTTCAAAATGAACAAGATTTAAAAGCCATAATTTTAAAATACGAAAAGCCACTTTCACTTTATGTTTTTTCAGAAAATAGTGAATTTTCCAACAGAATAATCAAGCAGTATTCGTTTGGTGGTGGTTGTGTTAATGATACCATTGTTCACTTTTCTAATAATCGATTGCCATTTGGTGGAGTTGGAAATTCAGGAATTGGTGCTTATCATGGGAAATTGAGTTTTGATGTTTTTTCGCATCAAAAAGCAATAGTAAAAAAAGCTACATGGCTGGATATTCCTTTGCGATATGCCCCGTATTCCTCCAAAATTAAGTTAATTCGAAAAATATTAAAATGGTTTTAGGAAAAGAAATGTAACATTTTTAAAATCTACCACACTTATCTACAAAACAGCAATCATGAATTTTACAGCAAACAAATTACAAGAAATTAAGCAATACGGATATCCATTAGATTTTGGTCAAGTTTTTGGTCAAGCATTTGAGAATTACAAAAAAGTTGCGCTGATCGTTGGTTCAATAATTTTGGTTTTAATAATTGCTTTTACAGTTTTGGTAGGTGGACTTGCAGGAATTGTATTTGGAATTGGCAGTGTTACTGAGTTTCTCACAGATTACAGTCTTCAAAGTAATACAACTATTTTACTGCTTGTAAATTTAGTTGCAAGTGTAATTGGAGCCGCATTAATTTCACCTTTAACCGCTGGATTATTAAAAATAACACATTTGGCAGAAAGCAATAAAGAATTTACTTTTTCTACCGCATTTGATTATTACAAAAGCAGCTACTTGAAAGATTTATTCCTTTCAACTATAATTATCACGTTGTTTTCTGCGGTATTTTCAACCACACTAACCTTAATAGAATTGTATTTTCCAGGATCGGAGTTCAATTGGATTTTAAAACTTTTCTCTATATTAATTGGCTTATTCACGCCATTATTTACATTTTTAACCATTCCATTAATTATTTTCGGAGAAATTGCTGCTGTTGATGCTATTAAGGGAAGTATGCTTTTGGTGAGAAAGAACTTTTGGGTCATTGTATTTCTTATAATTGTTGGTGGGATATTTTCACTGATTGGTATTTTCGGATTTTGCCTTGGAATATTTTTCACACTTCCTTTTATATATTCGCTTGAATATATTATTTATCGAAATGCCATTGATTTTCAAGAAGAAAGCGAAATCGACGAAATTGGAACATCTGCTTTTTAAAATGATCTAAATATTTTAACGCTTTTTAACATTATTTTCTGTTTTTTTTTCGTTTTCAGGTTTTGAAAAAGGTGTGTTCTATTTTTTAATCTTCATCTACTTGCTCTTTTCAGGTAATTTCATTTTAATTAACTTTAAAATGATTCATACATAGTTGTTTTATTTTCAACTGGATGCTTTACTGTTATTAATTCATACCAAAGGAAATTAAATAAGCATTTACTATTGTAGAAGTGAATTAATAGTGATTCAATTTTGAGAAATAAAAATCATAAATAAGTGTTGATTATTTTTTCAATAAATTTGCATTATATCGATTAAATACATATATTTACCCATGAAATGCATTAATTGAGAAATCTGTTATGTTATTTTATTAAAATGTTATAGTTAAACAAGAAATTTAATAGTTTGAAATAGTTAAATTTTAACAGATGAAAGCAAAATTTTATATCGTTTTTTTGTTTTTCTTTTATTCAACTTTAGGACTTTGTCAGTTGAATGATTTCACGATTACAACTGTTGTAACCAATGAAGTGTGTCAAAACAAAGGTGGCATCTTAATTTCTGTACAAAATGAGACCGTTGGTGCTTCGTTGGTTTATAAAGTTTATAAATTGCCTAACACAACTATTCCGGTTTCTGGATTAGCAAATTCAACGTCGTTATCCGCTGGAGATTATAAAGTTGAGGTAACGCAAACTTTGGGAAACGAGACACTTACAAAGGAAGCTTCAGTGACTATTTTAAATCAAATTGTTGATTTGTCATTTAGTTTAGCTCAAAATGCAACTTCAAGTTGTGGTGTAAGTGGTTCAATCGTGGTAACTGTTTTAACAGGATCGGCAACGATTTATGAATTATATCAGTCAAATCAACTTTTAACTTCTCAATCTACCAACGAATTCCCGAATTTAGTTGCAGGGCTGTACAAAGTAAGAGTTATTGATAATTGCGGATATGGAGTTCCTCAAGATTATAATCTGATTTTGACACCTTCTAATTTGAGTATTTCAACGGCAA
>CALPKO020000248.1 GCA_943324165.2 Bdellovibrio sp. ZAP7
TAACATCGGATGAAATTTTTAACCAAACTTCATTTTCATTATCTGCTAAAGAAGGAGCAGAAATCAGATTAAAAATGGCAGTTCAAAAACTCAAAATAAGAGCTGTTACTGGTGGAATAATAAAAATACAAGGTAAGTCTATAAATCAAGATGTTACGATTGGAACAGGTGGTATTTTAGAAGCTGAAAATCTCGAAACAGAGCAAACTACTGTTAAAATAACGACAGGCGGAGAAGCCCAAATTAGAGCATCTCAATATGTAGATGCACAAGTTAGGGCAGGAGGATCCATCACTATTTTTGGAAATCCAAAACAAATTGATAAAAGAACCGTGCTTGGCGGAACTATTCAAGAAGCGAAGCGATAATTTAAAATCTTGAATTTGTGAATTTTTAAATTATATTTGTTTCAATGTACAATATAATTGTACAATACATTTTTCAACTCAAAATTTAAGATGATTCAAGACATTTTCATGGCGATTCCACTTGGCATTTTGTTGTGCTTTATGATTGGTCCCGTTTTTTTTGTTTTACTAGAAACTGCAGCTACTAAAGGATTTAGAGCGGCGTTTGTTTTCGATTTAGGTGTTGTAACAGCTGATTTGGTTTTTATAGCTGTGGCTTATTTCAGTAGTTATCGGTTGATTAACAGTATTAAAGATGAACCAGCACTATTTATTTTTGGTGGATTAATAATGGTCACTTACGGCATAATTTCATTCTTAAAATTAAAACGAACTTCTAAAACTCATGACGAAATCGTCGAAATTGAGGTAATAAAAAAAAACTACAGCAGTCTTTATTTTAAAGGTTTTCTATTGAATTTCATCAATGTTGGCGTTCTTGGTTTTTGGCTTTTGATATTCATCACCTTTGGCCCGCAATTACAATTAAAGACTTCAAGATTAACATTTTTTTTTGGCTCAGTAATTTTGACTTATCTTGTTGTTGATTTTGCTAAAATTTTGTTGGCTAAAAAATTAAAAAACAAAATGACTCCAACAAATATTCTTAAAATCAAAAAGTTAACCAGTATTTTGTTGATTGTTTTTGGTATTTCAATCATGTTGCAAGGATGGTTTCCAAGCGATCAAAAATTGGTGAAAAAAGCGTTAGAGAAGATTGAACCAAAGGAGTAGTTTATGCGCATCGCGCGGATTCGAACACCTTATTTAATTAATTTTTCCTAAAAATTAAACACAAAAAAACCCTCAAGTTTCCTTGAAGGTTTAAGAGGCATCGAGGGGGTTCGAACAACCTATTTAATTAATTTTTCCTAAAAATTAGACACAAAAAAACCCTCAAGTTTCCTTGAAGGTTTTGGAGGCATCGAGCGGATTCGAACAACCTATTTAATTAATTTTTCCTAAAAATTAGACACAAAAAAACCCTCAAGTTTCCTTGAAGGTTTTGGAGGCATCGAGGGGATTCGAACACTACTTTAATTAATTTTTCCTAAAAATTATACACAAAAAAACCCTCAAGTTTCTTTGAAGGTTTTGGAGGCATCGAGCGGATTCGAACCGCTGTAGGAGCTTTTGCAGAGCCCAGCCTAGCCACTCGGCCACGACGCCATTGTTTTAACGGATTGCAAATATATATAAAAAGTTTAAAAAAAGGTTATGGGGTTTGAAAAAGTTTAAGGGTTTAGAAAAAGTTTATCGTTTTGTGAATATATTTCAATTTAAACTTATTAACCTCCAACCTTATAACCTAATTTCTGTATTCTTCCATCTCAATTGTAACCGCTTCAACATCACCACCAATTGGCGGATTGAGTTTCGAAACTTCTAAAATAATTCTTGAAATTTCAGGAACTTCCTTAAAAATTCTTGTATTAATCCGGTGTGCTACATGTTCTAAAAGATTAGAACGAATGGACATTTCTTCGACAACAATTTTGTTTAAAAGCACATAATCAACAGTATCTTTCAAATCATCGGACGACGATGATTTTCGCAAATCAGTTTTTACTTCTAAATCAACCCGATAATCCGAACCAATTTTACTTTCTTCTACCAAACAACCGTGGTAAGAAAATGTGCGAATATTTTTAAGTTTTATTGTTCCCATTATTTTTTTTGTTTCAAGTTTCAAGTTTGAGGTTGCTTCAATAAACTTGAAACCTTAAACCTTAAACTTGAAACCTTTTTATATCTTTGCTAAAATTACAAAATTTTTATGTCTACCGAAGATAAATCATTAAATTTCATCGAACAAATCATAGAAGACAGTTTATCAAACGGTTTTCCTCAAGATAAATTGCGTTTTCGTTTTCCACCGGAGCCAAATGGTTATTTGCACATTGGTCACGCCAAATCGATTTGCTTAAATTTTGGCTTAGGATTAAAGTACAATGCGCCAGTAAATTTGCGTTTTGACGATACAAATCCTGCCAAAGAAGAGCAAGAATATGTTGACGCCATTAAAGAAGACTTGCAATGGTTGGGTTTTGATTGGGCAGAAGAGCGCTATGCTTCCGATTATTTCCAACAATTGTATGATTGGGCGGTTTTAATGATTAAAAGCGGAAAAGCTTATGTCGATAGTCAATCCTCTGAAGCGATGGCAATTCAAAAAGGAACTCCAACACAACCTGGAGTTGATGGTCCATTCAGAAATCGATCAGTTGAAGAAAATTTACAACTTTTTGAAGCAATGAAAAACGGAGATTTTCCAGAAGGAAGTCACGTTTTAAGAGCTAAAATTGATATGGCTTCTAGAAATATGCTGATGCGTGATCCATTAATGTATAGGGTTTTGCATCGTCACCACCATAGAACAGGGAACGATTGGAAAATCTATCCAATGTATGATTATGCCCATGGCGAAAGTGATTATATCGAACAGGTTTCGCACTCTATTTGTACTTTAGAATTTGTAATGCACCGCGAATTATACAATTGGTTTTTAGACCAGATTTATAATGAGACCAAAGTTCGTCCAAATCAATATGAGTTTGCCCGTTTGAATTTGAATTACACTGTAATGAGCAAAAGAAAACTTTTACAATTAGTTCAAGAAAAAATTGTTAACGGTTGGGATGATCCAAGAATGCCGACAATTTCCGGTTTACGCCGTCGAGGTTATACTGCAAAATCTATTAGAAATTTCTGCGAAACTATTGGAGTTGCGAAACGCGAAAACGTAATCGATGTTTCGCTTTTAGAGTTTTGTTTACGTGAAGATTTAAACAAGACCGCTCCCAGGGTAATGGCTGTTTTAGATCCTGTAAAGTTGGTAATTACCAATTATCCAATAGGAAAAGAAGAGTGGTTAGATGCTGAAAACAACCAAGAAGATGAAAACGCAGGTTTTAGAAAAGTGCCGTTTTCTCGTGAATTATATATAGAAAGAGAAGATTTTTTAGAGGTGGCTCCAGCTAAATTTTTCAGATTAAGTATCGGAAATGAAGTACGCCTTAAAAACGGTTACATCATTAAAGGCGAAAGTGTTACTAAAGATGAAAATGGAATAATTACCGAAATTCAAGTAACTTATCATGAAGATTCACGTTCTGGAAGCGGAAGCGAAGCCAGTCAAAGAAAAGTAGCGGGAACCTTGCATTGGGTTTCTATTGCGCATGCAATTGAAGCTGAAGTTCGTTTGTA
>CALPKO020000249.1 GCA_943324165.2 Bdellovibrio sp. ZAP7
AATATCTAGACTATTTGGGTTTTGATTATAATGGAAAAAATTTTTAATTGTAAAATCGTTATTTAATTTGGCTACAACTAGCCCTTTTGTTTGATTTCCAACCCATAAAAAATTATGTACATAATCATACTTAACGATTCGGACGAAATTTATAGAATTTAAAGAAGACGGAATCAAATTTTTATAGGTAACACGATTCACTAATTCAAAATCATCGCTTAGCGTAAAACTCATGAGATTATTATCAGTTCCTAGCCAATAGTGATTTTTGACATGTGCAATTGAAAAAACAATGGTATTGTTCTTTATGTTCGTGTTTAGTTTTTTTGTACTATAGTTGTTGTTTTCAAAAGTGACAAGGTATAAGCCGTCAGAGGTTCCAACTAAGATGTGTTTTTTATCAATTTTTGATAATGCAAAAATAGATCTTCCGTTAAGAATTGACTTTATGGTGTTTTCTTTGACAGGATCGTATATAAAAAGCCCTTCAAATAAGGTTCCTATCCACAAATTACCAAAGTCGTCTTTAATTATTGATCGCGTATTACTAACTATTGAATTGGTTTTATTGTCTTTAATCTGATAGTTTTTAAACTTTTGTCCGGAATTATTTTGAAAAAAAACACCCTTACCTAATGATCCAATCCAAAGGGTTTTATCTCGGGAAATGAAAATACTTTTGATTTTTTTAGTTGGTAATTCAATTTCTTTAATTGTTGAAGAGGTGAAATCATTTTTTCTAAGGGCTTCATTATTTATTTCAATAGCCCCGTCGGCTCGAGATGTCACAATAAGATTGTTTTGATGATCTTGAATGATGTTTGCTATTCTGGAAAAATTGATAGCAGATTCCTTTTTTGGATAAATCTCTGTTACTAAATAGTTTCCTTTATCCTCTTTTAAATGAAACAAACCGTTGTTTTGCGTACCTATCCAGACATTTGAAAAGTTATCTTGAAAAAAAGCTGATATAGTAACATCCGCAGTTGGTTTTATGCGAATTTTAGCTAAAACGATTAATTTATTGCCACTGATTTTGGTTAGAATAACTTGGTTTTTATTAGTCAACCAATAGTTTCCATTTTTATCTTTATCATAAATTTTTAAAGATTCAAGGTCTAAACTAGAAGGGATTTTATATCGAATACTCTTCTCGCAAATTGATTTTGTGTTTTCCTCCGTAAAAAGTTCCTTTCCCGAATTGATACTCCAAAGTCCACTTTGGCTCGTAAACATAATTTGGCCATCATTCAATTTAATTGACTGGATATTTTGACCAAAAACACTATTTTTCGAATTATGCTTTTTTAAATTAAATAATTTATGAGTAATGGGATTATAAACAGTGAGTCCTTGTTCTGTGGCAATCCAAATATTACCTGCAACATCCTGTGCAATTGAATTTATAGTATTGTCTGAAAGCTCGTTGAATGAATTTCCTGCATAAAACGATGTAATATTGATGCCATCATAGCGGTTCAATCCGTAATGGGTGCCAAACCACATGTATCCATCTCTATCTTGAAATATGGCAGTTATGCCGTTTTGTGACAAACCTTGTTTGTTGTCTATGTTTTTAAAATTAACTACATAAGGCTGTATACCATATGAATATACACAAAAAAATAATGTGATTAATAATGTTAAAACTCTTTGCATTTATTGTTTTTATTGGTAATGTTGTATGTTTTCAAACTAAATTTTCCTTTTTCGGAGAGTATATTAATTTAATATTTCAAAGATAAATGTTTTTTCTGTTTGTTGATAATTTTATTTTTCGCACTCATTTGGGCATTAAATTTAATGTACTTAAAAAGTTGACATTACATTTATTCATCTCCATTTGTCTCAAATAGCTTTATCATGGAATTTTTCATTTCTTATACTTTCAGTATTTGAAATATTGAAATGAAAATCATCAGTAATAAAATGCTGTAAGCTGAAAAAGTAAGGAAGATTTTTTAAATTTATTGATTATAGCAAGAAAATAAGAATTAGCCCTATTTTATTACTCAAGGCAAGAAAAATGGTAAATAGTGTAGCTCTCATATTTTTCACCAGGCTTAAGTATAATTGTTGGAAATGATTTTTGATTTGGAGAATTATAGTCTTGGTTTTCAAGTGCAAACGATTCTCTATAGTGAAGTGGTTTGCCCACTTTTCCAATATCTGTCCCCTTAAAGAAATTAGCACTAAAAAAATGTACACCCATATTATTGGTAAAAACTTCTAATTTTCGACCGCTTTTAGGATCGACAACCGTAGCTGCTAATACAATTTTATTAGACTTTTTTTTCTTCAAAACATAACTTTGATCATAACCTCCCGCTATTTTCAACTGCTCGTTAGTATTTTCTAAAATGATGTCTTTACCAATTGATTTTCCTTTTCTAAAATCGAAAGGTGTTCCGGCAACTTTTAGAATCGCTCCTGTTTTAATTTTATCTGAATTCACGGCACAAAAATAATTAGCCGGAATGGTTAGAACATGGTCTAAAATAGGGCCATTCCCTTCTCCAGCAAGGTTGAAAAACGCGTGATTGGTCAAATTTACCACAGTTGTTTTATCGGTTGCAGCCAACAATTTCAAGGTCAATTCATTATTTGAAGTCAGCTGATAAGTTGCTTCTACTTGCAGAGTACCGGGATATCCCATTTCTCCATCAACAGAAATATAAGACAATACAATGGAACTATCTGTAACTGTTTTGACATCCCAAACTTGATTATGAAATCCTTTTAATCCTCCGTGTTGGTGATTACCGCCGTTATTTATAGGAAGAGCTTGCGTTTTTCCGTCTAATTCGAAGTTTCCTTTAGCAATTCTTCCGATTACCCTGCCAATGATAGCTCCATGATACACACCGGTTGCTTTTAAGTAATCGTCAATACTTTTGAAGCCCAAAACTACATCGGCCTTTTGACCGTTTTTATCGGGAGCGCATAAACTGACAATACGGCATCCATAATTGGTTATGGCAGCCGTTAGGTTTCCATTTTTTAGTAAATACAAACCCACTTGTTTTCCATCAATTACCTTATTGAAATTTTCTGGATCAAGTAGGACGCATTCGTCATTATTTAAGTTGCTTTGACTAATAGCACTCGAACAAATGAAAAGCGAAATTATTACTGAAAAAATAGATTGTCTGATCATCATTATTTCAATTCGATTTTTTCAACATTATTATAATTGTTTCCCCGAATTAATTCGAAATTTTTCATCATTTCTTTCAATTTTTTGGGTTGGGTTTTGGCAAGGTTATTTTTTTGACCAATATCCTTTTTTAAATTATACAATTGAAAATCTTTGTCATTTCCCATTTCAATATTAACTTCTTGTAGAATTGGATCGCCAGGGTAAGGAGGAATCATCATCCAATCACCTTGACGATAAGCCGTTTTAGTGTTGGCTTCAATAACCAAATTAGTTCTTCCTTTAGTGCTTTTGCCTGTAAAAACATCTAAAAGTTCCTGACTGTCTGTGCTTTTAACATCTATATTGACCAACTTGGCTATGGATTCCAGTAAATCGATTTGACACACTAAAGCATCTGAAACTAGCGGCTTAATTTGCCCTTTCCAATACGTGAAAAATGGCACTCGTGT
>CALPKO020000250.1 GCA_943324165.2 Bdellovibrio sp. ZAP7
AGTAAGAGTTATTGATAATTGCGGATATGGAGTTCCTCAAGATTATAATCTGATTTTGACACCTTCTAATTTGAGTATTTCAACGGCAACAAATCCTTTAATCGCGACATCTTGTAATAATATTTCGGTTATCAACAACATTACACCAACGCCGGGCACAAATTTAGTTTACCCGATAACAGTTGTTTATACTATACATCCGCCAAATAATGCTCCAGATATTATTTCAAATCAAGTATTTATCACTGGATTGCCTGATATATTAATTTTATCTAAAGATTTTCCTGTCAATAATGATTCTTATTCTTTCGATTTGAGCATAACAGATAACTGCCAAATTAACGCCGTTAGTTTGGCTAATCCAATTGACCCCAATCCCAAAGTGATTTTGTCGGAAAATATTTCAAAATGCGGAAAATTCCTAACAGTTTCAGCATCAAATTTTTTACTAAATTATACCATTTCGTTTATAAATTCTCCTATTGGATTTTCTCCAAATACCTTTAATACTGCACATCCTGGTCCTTTTTCAAATCCTTCTACGGATTATGGGGATCAAACACATGAAGTTCCATTCGGAATTTATCAAGTTAAAATTGTTGATGGATGTGGCAGAGAAGCCTTTTCTGATCCTTTTGAAGTTTTAGATATTGCTTTAGTTCCAACAAAATCGGCAAAAAATGCAGGATGTGATGCCTTATTCGGAAGTATTTTTGTTTCACTTCCTGAAAACAGAAAAATTGTTTTTGCACAAATTATCACAAATGCACCAGCGGAATTTCAATTGCTGCATGCACTTCCGTATGATGTTACAAGTAACATAAATAGCAATGGAGCTTTAGAATTAACGAATTTACCATTAGGACTTTATCATATTGAATTTATAGACCAATGCGGCGTTTCTTATGCTGTTAATTTATTAGTTCCCCCATTTGTGAAAAAACCATTTGTAGCAAGTGCTTTGCCAAATTGTGACTCAGGAACAGGTTCTGTTAATATTTCAACCGAAAACGGTGCTGTAACCAAGGTATTAATCACAAGTGCACCTCCGGCTTTTTTAATTCAACATACTTTGCCATTTGATGTTTCGTCGAATATTTTAGCAGGTATTTTTTACATGAACAATTTGAATGAAGGAATTTATGAGTTTAAATGTAGAGACATATGTGGATTTGAGGATGTAATTTCTAAACAAATTGATGGATATAATAGATCGCAAAGTGGCACAGGTTATACTGTAACAAGAAATTGTGGTTCATACAATATAGCATTATCCGATACGAGTAATGCTACTTCTTCACAAACATTTTGGCTGCAAAAACAGAATCCAACTACCCTGGCTTGGCAACATCCAACCACGGGAGTTGTGTATGATGAAACAACTATTCCAAGCAATATAAATTCAATTTCTTTAAATAATAATGTAACATTATATAACTTAACACAAATTGGAATTTTTAGAGTAATAAAAATCTTTAAAACTTTTAATGATGGAAGATTAGGTAGTGCAACAAAAAATTGCAAAGAAATTTTAGGAGAATTTGAATTTACAAATGGTCTAAAAATTAAAGGTGCATATTCTCTCGATTGTCCAGGTGGGTCTGGAAGTTCTGCCGTAGTTTTGGACGCAGAAGGCGTTGCACCTTATAATTTTTCAATTCTTTTTAAAAATGATTTACCATTCGTTTTCGACAATGGCAACAGTAATACTTTTGCCAATCTTCCACCAGGTAAATACGAATTTTTAGTTGAAGATTTTTGCAGTGCTACCAAAACTTCTACATACACTGTTGGAAATTTGCCAAAATTAGCGCAAGCATTTGTGCCATCAGATATGAAAGTATGCAGATACGACAGTGTTCAAGCAGGTGTACTTGATCTGACCACTCAAAATAATTCAATTTTAGGACAGCAACCTGTAAACAGTTACTCAGTTCATTATTATTTAACACAAGATGACGCAGATAATGATGTTAATCGAATAAATAATGATAGTAGTTTTTTAACGACTCAAAATCCACAAACTATTTTTGCGAGAGTGAATCATAAAACGATACTATCATGCTATGATACTACTTCCTTTTTAATTTATATAGGAAAAATACCAACACTAAATCCATCTTTACCAATTTTCATTTGTGCTGGTATTCCAATGAAAATTCATGCAGATGTTAATAATTTCTATGATAGTTATGAATGGTCAACAGGAGAAAAAACTTTTGGCATAACAATTAATCAACCAGGTGCTTATACAGTTATTGCAAGAAATGAATATGGATTGCTCAATTGTGAAAGTTTGCCTAAATCAATCATTGTAGATAAATCAGAAAAACCAATTTTTGATCGATTTGAGATTATAGATTGGACAGTTGAAGACAATTCGATAACTGTTTTTGTAGGTGGTTCAGGAAGTTATTTGTATTCTCTGGATGGAATAAACTATCAAGCGGATAAGGTTTTTTCTGGTTTAAAACCAGATCTGTACAAAGTTTATATTAAAGATGATAATGGTTGCGGAGAGATTGATAAAAATGTTGTTTTAATGAATTATGAAAAGTTCTTCACGCCAAATGGAGACGGAATAAACGACAAATGGCAAATTAAATTTTCAAAACAAGAACCAAATTTATCAGTTGAAATTTATGATAGATACGGAAAACTAATTACAGTTTTAAACGCCTCAAACGACGATTGGGATGGCACTTACAATGGCGAGTTGCTGCCTTCTAGCGATTATTGGTTTGTTGTTAACAGACAAGACGGAAAAGTTTATAAAGGACATTTTTCAGTGAAAAGATAAGTAATATCAATTATGTTTTTTCGATAATTTAAAGATTTGAAAAATTGGTGCCCCTAAAAATTGCAGAGGAATAAAATTAGAAATCGAAAGTTTGCTGTTTTCAATATTGGTATCAATAAAATTCAAAAACAAATCAAAAAACAACATTCTGAAAAAAGTACGAAACAATGTTTCACTTGTGTAGTTGCCATGTAAACTATTCTAAAAAGCAACATATTTTTCGTTGACCAAAGAAAAATTCCAAACAATCCAAAAAGGATTTTGAAAAGGTTCAAACCACTCAAAATTATGCTTCTCATAAATGTGCAATAAGAACTGCTTTTAGCAATAAGTGTTGATTTTTTTTTCAATAAATTTGGATATTGCCGATTAAATACATATTTTTACTTCTGAAATGCATTGTCTGAGAAACCTGTTATGTTATTTCATTAAAATGTTACATGTTTTTTAAAAAATTAAAAGTGTGAAATAATTTAAATTTTAACAGATGAAAGCAAAATTTTATATCGTTTTTTTGTTTTTCTTTTATTCAACTTTAGGACTTTGTCAGTTGAATGATTTCACGATTACAACTGCTGTAACCAATGAAGTGTGTCAAAACAAAGGTGGCATCTTAATTTCTGTACAAAATGAGACCGTTGGTGCTTCGTTGGTTTATAAAGTTTATAAATTGCCCAACACAACTATTCCGGTTTCTGGATTAGCAAATTCAACGTCGTTATCCGCTGGAGATTATAAAGTTGAGGTAACGCAAACTTTGGGAAACGAGACACTTACAAAGGAAGCTTCAGTGACTATTTTAA
>CALPKO020000251.1 GCA_943324165.2 Bdellovibrio sp. ZAP7
AACACAAAATGGATTCTGAAGAATTGATTATCAAACAAGAAGCTTGCGATATAGTTAATGAAGCAAAAGCAAAAAAGAAACGCATTTGCGCAGTTGGAACCACTTCGATGCGCGCGATTGAAAGTGCTGTTTCATCACAAAGAACACTAAACACATTTAGTGGTTGGACAAATAAATTTATTTTTCCACCGCACGATTTTAGTATTGCGACTTGTATGATTACTAATTTTCATACACCAAAATCAACTTTATTAATGATGATTTCTGCTTTTTGCGGTCATGATTTAATGAAAAAAGCTTACGAAGAAGCTGTAAAAGAAGAATACAAATTCTATTCTTATGGCGATGCGATGTTGATTATTTAATTTCGCAAATCTTTTAAAAAATTAGTCCCGCCATTCAGCGGGATTTTTTTAGTTTTTAAAAACCAAAATAGGCTAAGCCACTTTGAAACTTTGAACGAATTTTCTACATTTACACAATCAAACAATTTAAAATGCAATTCCAAAACAATTTAGCTTTCGCAAAATCTCTTGACAATTTAGATGCACTTTCAAAATACAAATCCGAGTTTATTTTTCCGCAACATAACGGTAAAGATGTAATTTATTTTACAGGGAATTCGCTTGGACTTCAACCCAAACGCACCAAAAAATATGTAGATGAAGTGATGAATGACTGGGCAAATTTAGCAGTTGAAGGTCATTTTTATGCAGAAAAACCTTGGTGGGATTACCACGAAAGATTTGCCGTGCCATTGGGTAAAATTGTAGGTGCGAAACCATCAGAAGTTACCGTAATGAATACGCTTACGGTAAATTTGCATTTGTTGATGGTCAGTTTTTATCGTCCTACAAAAAATAGATATAAGATAATTTGTGAAGAAAAAGCATTTCCTTCCGATCAATACATGTTCCAAAGTCAGGTTCATTTTCATGGTTATAAAACAGAAGATGCAATTATTGAATTAAAGCGAAGAGAAGGCGAACACAATTTGCGCTTAGAAGACATTTTAGCTAAAATTGAAGAAGTTGGCGATGAACTTGCGTTAGTGATGATTGGCGGTGTTAATTATTATACCGGACAGGTTTTCGACATAAAAACGATTACCGAAGCCGGACATAAAGTTGGTGCTATGGTGGGTTGGGATTTGGCACATGCTGCTGGAAATATTGCTTTGCATTTACACGATTGGAACGTAGATTTCGCCTCTTGGTGCAGCTATAAATACATGAATTCTGGTCCAGGAAATGCATCTGGATGCTTTATCCACGAAAAACACCACCATAATGATGAATTACCGCGATTTGCTGGTTGGTGGGGACACAACAAAGAACGCCGTTTCAAAATGGAACAAACTTTTGAGCCAGTGCATGGCGCAGACGGTTGGCAAATTAGTAATTTACCTATACTTTCTCTAGCTCCATATTTGGCATCAGTTGAAATGTTTGACGAAATTGGCATGGAAAAAATCATTCAAAAACGGAATCAAATTACGGCTTATCTTGAGTTTATTCTGCACGAAATCGACAAAGAAGTGAAAGGTCATTTTGAGATAATTACACCTCAACATCCTGAAGAAAGGGCTTCACAATTATCGGTTTATTTTCATGGTGAAGGCCGAAGCTTGTTTGAATACTTGATGAAAAACGGTGTGGTTACAGATTGGCGAGAACCAAACGTTATCCGATTTGCACCCGTTCCATTGTACTGTTCTTTTGAAGACATGTACCACTTTGGGCAAATTTTGAAGAGTGGGATTAAAAAATGATTTAGATAGATAGATAGAAAAAAAATATTTTATTGTTTGTCTTCTAGTTGCTTTGCATGGAATGCGCTATAGAAAGGCAGTTGGAGTTATCTCGTTGTATTTAAAGGGTATAGACCATTTATTTTGAACAATCAAAAATGAATGCTAAATTCATAAAAAACTAATAATCATCTAAGTTGTTGATGATTTCGTTGGCTTTTACTTTGATTTTATAAATTTCTTCGGATGGCATTTTGTTCAGTAAATTGAGCATCATTGCCATCCGTTGATTATTTTTGAAATAAGCTCTTTTTTCGTCCAAAAAATTCCAATACAAACTATTGAAAGGACAAGCTTTTTCTCCAAATTTTTCTTTTACATTATAATGGCATTTCGCACAATTGTTACTCATTTTATTGATGTAACTTCCCGAAGAAACATAAGGTTTTGTAGCAATTATTCCACCATCAGCATACTGACTCATTCCTCGTGTGTTGGGTAATTCTACCCATTCGATGGCATCAATATAAACTCCCAAATACCAAGCATCAACCTCATCGGGATGAATTTGAGTGAGCAAAGTAAAATTGCCAATTACCATCAAACGCTGAATGTGGTGCGCATAAGCTTCATCTAAACTTTGATTGATGGCGTGTTTCAGACAGTTCATTTTTGTGTCGCCAGTCCAGAAAAAATTGGGTAATTTGTTGTGGTTTTCTAAAAAATTCATTGCAGCATAATTCGGCATTTCTTTCCAATAAATTCCGCGAATGTATTCTCGCCAACCCAAAATTTGACGAACAAAACCTTCTACTTGCGAAAGCGAAATTTCTGTTTCATTTTGATGGTAAAATGCAATCACCTTTTCTATTACTTCTTTTGGCGAAAGCATTTTTGAGTTCATCGCAAAAGACAACCTCGAATGAAATAGAAATTTCTCATCGGTGTGCATTGCATCTTCGTAATCACCAAAATGCTTTAATAAATTTTGACAGAAATAATCCAACACTTCTGAGGATTCTTGACGAGAAGTTGGCCACGAAAAGTCATTTTCTTTTATATTTCCAAAAGTCTGAATGCCTGCATTTTTAATTTCTAAAAGGATTTCACCCACATTTTTATGAAAATTTTTCTCTTTAGGAACTGGAACTTGACCTGAATATTTTTTGCGATTGTCATGATCAAAATTCCACTGATTGCCCAACGGCGTTGAACCATCCATCAACAAATGGTGCTTTTTCCGCATCATTCGGTAGAAGTTTTCCATCAATAAAAGTTTCTTTCCTTCGAAGAAATCTTTTAGTTCAAACCGATTAGTATAAAAATGTTCAGAATCGAAAACTTCGGTTTCAATATTCAGCTTTTCGCAAATTGATTTAAGTTGTTCGTCCAATCGGTATTCGTCTGGCAATTGGTATTCCAACTTTTCAATTTGGTATTTTTGAAATGTTGCATAAATAATTTTTTCTAAATCTTGAAGGTTATTTGCATCCGAAATTTTGAAATATTCAACTTGATGATAGTTCGCTTTCAGTTCGTTTGCAAAATTCCTCATAGACAGAAAAAAAGCAACTACTTTTTGAATGTGGTGTTTTACATAATCGGTCTCTTGACGCATTTCCGCCATCAAATAAATCGTATTTTCATCAACATTTTCAAACCAAGAATGTTGCGAATTGAGTTGATCGCCAAGAATTAATCTTAATTTTTTCATTGTTATAAAACATCAGGATTCAGCCAAATTTTTTGGTACTTTCCATCTGCATCGTACATTTCTGCTTGCCTTTTAATATTGAATTTTCGGTCTCGCGGATCATTTCCAACACCAGCATTGTAAATCCAAT
>CALPKO020000252.1 GCA_943324165.2 Bdellovibrio sp. ZAP7
AACAATCGGAAAAAGCACGTTGACCGATGCTAGTTACCGAGTTTGGAATAGTTACCGATATTAAACCACTACAAAGGGAAAAAGCATCATTACCAATGCTTGTTACCGAATTTGGAATTGTTACCGATGTTAAACCAGTACAATTATTAAAAGCATAACTACCAATTCTAGTTACCGAATAAGTACTACCGTTGTATGTAACTTGTGCAGGAATAATTATACTTCCTGATGCTGCTTGGTTTTGAAGTCCTACGCTCACAGTAGTTGGCGACGATATAGTGTATTTTATACCACCAAAATTAAAAGTTTGCGCATCCGCTTGCTGCCAACCCAAAGTTGCAAACAGCATTAAAAAAATAATTTTCTTCATGTTTGTTTTTTCTGCCTTAGGCGTAGCAGAGTCGCCCCGTTTTTTTGTGGTATCTGAACTCCACTTTTTTTTTTAATCATAGATCTTCCTCCATCAACAGCCAATTTCCTTATGATAAGCATAATTACTTCTTATTTTGTCATTCCTACGAAGGAGGAATCTCACCATAAAACACTGAAAGCCATCTTCTTTATACTTCAAAAATAAATAAAATTATTTTACAACACAGCATATCAGAAAAAATATTATTGATTTTTGATAAGAAAATAATTAACGTTTGAAACTAAATTAGGCTGTAAGCTACAGGTTTTAAGCAGTAAGCATAAAAAAGCACCGTATAAAACGATGCTTTTTCTTTGTTATACCCTCTTCATACAGATACTTTCTGGAGGATGAAGTACCATTGGGAATTTCTCTATTTTCACAGAGCTACTGTCTAATCCGAAAGCTTTTTCTTCGGATAAGCTTAATTTTTTGATTAAGAAGTAAGTGTTCATCACGATTTTCTCGTGCCACAACATGTCGCTGTCGTTAGATAAGAATTTTTCTGAAAGCACAAATTTAAAGTCGCCAATAATGTTGTTTCTGTTTAAAGATTCATAACGACTAGTAATGTCGACTTCGCCTTTTTTCACCATGTCTTTCACCACTTCTTTAAACATGATATTGAGTTTTGTAGGCTCTCTAAAACCTAAATTAAAATCTACACGAATAATGTCGTCTTTGATGATTTCGGTAACTTTATATTCGGTTTTATAAGGTTCGTTCAAAATATTAACGTGGATAAACCAATAAATATCCGCTCTTTTTGGACGTTTTTGCAAGATGGAATAAAGTACTTTTTCTTCAATTTCATCTACCCTATTGGCATTGGTCAAATAGACCAAATGGGTAGCATATTTCGGAATGGTCAAATCGTTGCTCAACTCTTGCAAAACTTGTTTGTAGTCGTTAATTTTAACCATCTTGGTGTAGTTTTTACTGATTTTTTTAGCCCTGTACCAAGTTGACATAATTGCAATTAAACCGAGTGCAATCATTAAAGTTACATAACCCCCATGAGAAAATTTCTGGATGTTGGCCAAAAGAAAACTAATTTCGATAATCAAATATAGCGCAATCACAGGAGTGATGATGTACCATTTTACACGTTTCATTATCAAATAAAAATTAAGTAAAATCGTCGTCATAATCATACAAAGCACAATGGCTAAACCATAAGCTGCCTCCATATTGCTCGATTCTTCAAAATGCCAAACAATGCCGATACAACCCAAAAGCAACAACCAATTGATAGAAGGAATGTAAATTTGTCCTTTTAATTCTGTTGGATAAGTAATGCGCACTTTTGGCCAAAAATTCAATCGCATCGCTTCATTAATCAATGTAAATGAACCACTAATTAATGCTTGAGAAGCAATAACTGCTGCAAGCGTTGCGATGGTAATTCCGATAGGTTGGAACCAATCTCCCATAATGAGGTAAAAGGGATTTCCATTTGAACCCCCAAGATTTTGCAAAGTTTTTCCTTCGTGGTTAATCAAGTATGCCGCTTGACCAAAATAGTTTAAGATTAACGTGATTTTTACAAAAATCCAACTTACTCTTATGTTTTTACGACCACAATGTCCCATATCAGAATACAAGGCTTCTGCTCCGGTTGTACAAAGAAAAACTGCTCCCAAAACATAGAAACCTTCTGGATGAATTTTTAATAATTCGTAAGCATAATATGGATTAATAGCTTTAAAAACTTCTAGGTGATCAAAAATTTGAATACTTCCTAAAACGCCCAACATGGTAAACCATATCAACATCATCGGAGCAAAAAACTTCCCGACCAAATTAGTTCCAAATTGTTGTATGGAGAATAAAACCACTAAGATACCGATTACGATTGGCACCGTATTTATTTCTGGATAGTACGTCCTTAGCCCTTCAACTGCAGATGAAACCGATATAGGAGGTGTTATAATTCCGTCGGCTAAAAGTGCACTTCCGCCAATAATTGCGGGAACAATGAGCCATTGTATTTTTGTTTTCTTTACTAAAGCATACAGCGCAAAAATTCCACCTTCGCCATGGTTGTCTGCATTAAGTGTAATGATGACATATTTTATGGTGGTTTGAAGTGTCAAAGTCCAAAAAATACAAGAAATTCCACCTAAAACAATGTCTGCAACAATCGGTTGCGTACCAATAATTGCTTTCATTACGTATAAAGGAGAAGTTCCGATGTCACCGTAAATTATACCTAAAGTAATTAATAATCCGCCTACTGATAATTTACTTAAGTGACCGTTATGTGAAGAACTCATAAAAATAATTTAAAACGCCAAAATTAAATAAATTTTAGCTATTATTTAGCATTTTAATCAGGTATTGAATTATAAAAATTAAAAAAAAGTTATTTTAGCAAAACGATAAAGCTAATCCCAATGAAAAAATTAATCTTACTAACTATAACATTCTCATTGATAATTTCTTGTCATAAAAAAGCGGCTGAAGTAGAAATTTCAAATTCTGAAGTTTTTTATGCGATTTTGATTGATACGGTTTTCTAACGATTCAACTGCTTTTGCTGCTGGAAAAGACAAAATAATCAAAATAAAATTCATAAAAAAAAGAGCTATTTAGGCTCTTTTTAGTTTTATTGGTTCAAGTAAATTCTGCATTGCATCAGTTCAGGTTTTTCTTTTGTAAATAGAAAAAGCCATTCTGCTAATTGTTCAATTTCGTATGGTAAAAGCGTTTTTAGTGCTTTTTCTACCTCTTTACAAAAAAGTATTGGGTCGAAGCTTACTCTTTCGAGAATGCTCTTCGTGTAACTGAACATCGTTTTTTCCATAAATTGGTTTAATCTGTTGGTTAAAAACTATTTTAAATTATTAAATCAAACTTATGAAATTATTTTTTACAAAGGCAAGTTTGACTGTTAATAAAATCTATTAATTTTGTTAAAAATGATTTTTCACAATAAAAATCAAGGTTTATAAGCCCTGAACATTTCTCTTTTTCCCGGCGGACCTTGTAACTTTTCAACTTTAAAACCTACTTCAATCATGCTTCTTTTTACAACTCCACGGGCAGCATAAGTTACTAAATAGCTATTGCTTTTTAAAGAATTATACATTTTCTGGAAGATTTCTGTACTCCAAAGTTCAGGTTGTACACGATAGCCGAAAGCATCAAAATAGATTAAATCGTAGCTGTTTTCA
>CALPKO020000253.1 GCA_943324165.2 Bdellovibrio sp. ZAP7
CTGTAACTCCAGGATATGTTGTTAAAGTTAGTTCATTGGCATTAGCAAATGCAATTACAGCAACTGTGGCTAACTCAGCTGCTAACGCAATTTGCACCAATGCTCCCCAAACCCTCACAATTGGTGCAGGTTCTATTGGAGATATGATTCAGTGGCAATATTCATCAACAAGCACAACAACTGGCACCTGGATTGACATTACAAATGCAACTTCAACAACTTTAGCAGCTCAAAATTATGTACCTGTTATAGGAACCGCAATTACGCCAACTTATTTTAGGTTTAAAATGACTAATTCTTGCTCAAACGCAAGGGTCTACTCAGCTGCTATTGGTGTGTTTTATAAAAACTGTTCTGGACCTTTAAGGCAAGTGGAATCAATTGCTAAGTTCGATGTTATTGCTTATCCAAATCCATATACAGACACGTTCAACTTGAGTTTAACGACAACAAGTGTTGATAAAGTGGGTGTTATGGTTTATGATATGATTGGAAAATTGATTGAAACACGTGAGCTTAAACCAAGTGAGATGTCTGGCTTACAAGTTGGAGATCGTTATCCAAGTGGAGTTTACAACGTTGTTGTAACGCAAGGCGAGCAAATTAAAACAGTTCGTGTAGTTAAAAAATAGTAAACCCATAACCCCCTGACCCCCGAAGGGGGAAGTGCTGGGTGCTGGGTTGGACGTCAGAAGTTAGAAGGTGGAAGATGGAAGTTTCAGGTTTCAAGTTTCAGGTTTCAAATATGTAATTCGTAATTCGTAATTTACAACTCACAACTCACAACACACAATTCAAAAAAATCCTTTCATTCCTCTCGGAATCGGAGGGATTTTTTGGTTTTATAAAGTGTTAATTAATAGGCATAAATTGTTTTTTGAAGTTTTATAAATTACAGCCTCAAAAGGGAACTAATTTCTATTTTTTCATATTAAAAACAAATAAATCGCTGCATTTGAGTTTCCTTATAATGCAAAAAAAGACGATGAAATGCTGTTCTTTTTGTTCAAAAGTGGCGTTCGTGACATAAAACCATGCGTTCGTGACAAATATTTGTTTGGTGTTTTAAATATTTATTAATTCGCATATTAATTAGTTAAAAACCAAGTTAAACTATATTTAAATTTTCATGAAAAAACAATTACACTTTTTAGCTGCTTTAGCGTTGATAACAGCAGCTTTGTTTTCGGAAAAGGCACAAGCGCAAGCTCCGCAGACTTTGACTTATCAATCTGTACTACGAAACAGTAGTAATGTGTTAATGTCAAACACCACGGTCGGAACTAAGATCAGTATACTTCAAGGTTCAGCAAATGGAAATGCGGTCTATGCAGAAACACAGACAGCAACTACCAACTTAAATGGATTAATGTCCCTTCAAATTGGTTCAGGCAACCCATTAATAGGTCCTTTTTCCAGCATCAACTGGGCAAACGGTCCTTATTTTATTAGAACCGAAACCGACCCAACAGGTGGAAGTACCTATACAATTATAGGAACGCAACAAATGGCCAGTGTGCCTTATGCGTTGTATGCGTCAAAAAGTGGAGATGCCGTTTTTGGTGTAACAGAAGATAATCAAAACGATATTCATAATAACAATAGTGGGAACGTCGGAATTGGAACAGATTTACCTCAAGAAAAGTTAGATGTTGCAGGAAATTTAAGCGTTAGAGAAAATGCCACAGTTGCGGGTGATTTAAATGTTGGAAATACTATAAAAATTTCAGGAGGCAATCCAAGTACCGGAAAAATACTCACTTCTGATAATGATGGTAAAGCAACGTGGGAATACCCAGCGGTACAAGATCTATCAGGTTATGCGACTAGTGCAGATTTAAATAATTTGCAAAATCAAGTGGAAGATAATCAAACACAGACGAATATTCAATTAATGAATACTTCTTTGAGTTTGCAAAATCAATTGTCAACTTCAACCAACAATCTTAACAGTCAGATTAACGAAAATCAAATTGCTAATGATGCTAATTTAGCTACAAAAGAAGATTTGATAATCAAAAGCTCTGACATAAATTTAGGGACATCAGATACTTTATATCCAACACAAAACGCTACTAAAACGTATGTGGATGCTAAAGTGGCTGCAATTCCTTCCTTATTTGAAGTTACTCAAGACATGCCCGATGCAATTCATAATGTGAATAGCGGTAATGTTGGTATTGGAACAGATTTGCCTTCAGAAAAATTAGATGTGGCAGGTAATTTAAAAACATCAGGAACTATTAATGGTGTAAGATTTGGACTTGGAGGAGGCAATGATCCAGCAAATATTGCCATTGGTTCAAATGCATTAAATACAGGCGGGTCTTTTAACCTTGCAATTGGAGTAAATACACTTATTAATACCAATGGCGTGAGTAATGTTGCGGTTGGAAATGCAGCTCTTGCTGGAATTCCGGGAAGTTCGGGCGGTTACAATACTGCAGTTGGAGTTGGAGCAAATGTCAATATAACCAATGCACATTCAAACACAGCTATTGGGTACAGAAGTCTTGACCGCACAACATCAGGTAGTTCGAATACTGGTTTGGGCGAATTATCTCTTTTTTCTAATACTACTGGATCAAACAATACAGGAATTGGACAATTCTCAGATGTAGCAGCAGGTGATTTAACCAATGCCACAGCTATTGGTTCACATGCAGTTGTGGATGCCAGCAACACCATTCAATTGGGTAATACGGACATTACCGATGTAAATACAACTGGAACTTACAAGGGTGCTGGATTTAAAACACCAAATGGTCAAGCCAACGAATTTTTAATGGCCGATGGTACCAAATCAGTAGGTCCAGACCTTTCTGGATTTGCGACTACTGAATCTGTTAATTCAAGTTTAAATATTTTAAACACAAAGGTAGATGATAATTATGATGCTTTAAAAAGCACTCAAACTGCCGATAACAACCGTGCTCTAGCTGCAGAAGCTGCATTAGACGCAGCTAAAGAAAACACTAGCAATAAAAGCAATGACCCAACCTTAATTGTTGAAAATGCTAACGAGAAATTCCCAACAGTACAAGCTACTAAAACGTATGTGGATGCTAAAGTGGCTGCAATTCCTTCCTTATTTGAAGTTACTCAAGACATGCCCGATGCAATTCATAATGTGAATGGCGGTAATGTTGGTATTGGAACAGATTTGCCTTCAGAAAAATTGGATGTGAATGGAAATTTAAAAGTTAGAGGTAGTTTATCAGCAAGTGGAGTTACTTTAGGTCAAGGGGGAGAAATAGGTACTAATAATACCGCAACTGGATTTGAAGCGCTTGCTAATAATAATAATGGCGGATGGAATAATACTGCCAATGGTTACCAATCGCTTTATTTAAATAATAATGGCGGGAGTAACAATACAGCTGTTGGATACCAATCGCTTTATTCCACCCTTAATGGAGGAAGCAATAATACCGCACTAGGGTATCAAGCTGATGTCACAGCTGGGTACAATATTAACAATGCTACTATCATTGGCGCGGGAGCATTAGTAACAGGTTATGAAACTGATAATGCTACTGCCATAGGTAGTGGTGCAGTAGTAGACGC
>CALPKO020000254.1 GCA_943324165.2 Bdellovibrio sp. ZAP7
GATAATGTAGAAAAGAGACACCACTATTATAATTTTGGAGGTGCTTACAGAAAAAGCGCCACACGTGTTTCTTTGAGCTATGGCCGTCAACGTGGCGGGCTGATTTGTGTAGGCGGTGTATGCAGAATTGTTCCCGAAAGTTCAGGAGTTTCCTTGTCTCTTAACACCTCATTTTAGAAATAAGCCCTGAGCTGAACACTTCCAATATGAATTGTTGAGCTGGTTTCGCTTTTTCGTCCCTCATAATTGAGATTAATGTCTAAGAAATTGGTCAGTTTTTGTTGAACTAGTAGCCGCCAAGTCAAGTTTTTCCCGGGTTGTAATCCTTCTAACATTTGATAGGCAACAGGCGATTGTTCATTACCGACAAAATTATTTTCGTACAAAGAAAATTCTCCATTCATGGTAAATTGCTTTTCACTTGCATAGTTAAACGAAGTTCCAAATTTGCTTTGAGCTAAAGTTTCCGAATCTCCAATTTTATTTTTTTTGTTTTGAAATTCATAAAACAAGTCCCAACTGGCATTTTTATTAAACAAGTAAGACAATTTTGGCAATAATTGATAACCGTTTAAATCATAATTTTTGGCACCATAATTTTTAGAATTCAAAACCGATGCTATTGTTTTTGCACCAAAAGCAAAGAGCCACGTTTTTTGATATAAATGGGCATACTGCAACTGATGAGAACGGTTTTTATTTTCTTGTGAACCAACAGAAAGCAAACTTTTTAATCGGCTCGAAAAATAGGAATAGGTGACTGAATGTTTTTGTTTTCCTCGGTTAAAATACAAACTATTTCTAAAATTTTCGTTCAATCCCAACAGGTTTTTATCGCTGGAGGAAAAAGGATTAAAATCAAAATTGTTGCCATCTCTTTCTATTTTTCGCTCAGATAAATAAGATGTTTGGTTATAAAAATAAGATAAAATTTTCTTGACACCTTTCTCGTTTTGCCATAAAATTGGACTCAAAGTCAACGATTGGGAAAACTTGTTTTGATGCGTTTTCAAAAAAACTTGATTAGGTAAATAAATGCGGAGATATTTGGCTTGATCTGCAAATTTTGCCACCTCAAATTCTTCAAGTTCTTTTATTGAGTTGTTGTTGTAATCTATCCAAGTGTAAATTCCTTTTCCAGCATCAACTTCTAAATAGGTAAATTCTTGTTGGGCAATTGCGCCCGAAGTATTTTCGTAAGCGGAAGTAATTTGAATCATTTGGTTAAAAAAGCGATCATTATAAAGTAATCTAGAATTTAAAGATGGTTCATTCGGGCGATTTTTATCTTCAAATTTTAAATTTCGATAATTGATAAAAGCGGATAAATCACTTTTTTCATTTTGAATTATTTTAGATTTTATGAAATAGGAATTTGATTGATTTACTTTTTTCAAAAAGCCAGCTTGCAAACTGTCGTTGATGCGATGCAAATAACCCAATTCGACGAAAACTTTTGTAGAATCGCCACGACCAACTAAAAATCCATATTCTTTAAACTTTTGACTCAATGCCGAAAGTTGATTGGTGCTTTTTATTTTTTGTTGATTATCTTCTAAACGCAAACTGTTTGCAATCCAATTTTTTTTAAAGTGGTAACGAATTTGCGATTGGTGCCTTAGAAATTTTGAGTTGGTTTCTTGCGAATCACTGTTTAAGTAACTCGAATTGTTTTGAAAACTTATGTTTTTTAATTTTAAATTCCCATTCAAAACATGGCGATTGCCTGCAAAATTTTTAGAAAAATCTAGTTTTTCAAACTGATAATTGATTGTGCCTTTTTGTGGCAACTGAAAAGAAATACCTGAAATCAACAAACTTTGGTTTCCCAGTGGATTAGTTAAATTCCAATCCCTGTCAAATTCTATGGTAAAAAGTCGTTCGATAGTTTTAAATTCTTTTTGAATAAACTGAATACTTTGAAAAAAGTCAATGGTCCATTTTTTTGAAAACAAACGTTGTTTCAAATTTAATTTTCCCGCCAAACCTTTGTTTTCTGAATCGTCTAGGTTGGAAAATAGGTTTTTGTCGTTATTGCTCACGCCAATTTCAAAGTCTAGATTTGTTTTTTCTGAAGGATTGTATTTTCCTAAAAAAGTAGCAATTTGAATTTTTGTTGGCGCAACCAATTTTAAAATTGGTTCGTAACTGCCTTGCAAAACATTATTGATCGGCGCAACATACTCATATATTTTATTAACATCGGCTGCGTTTTTCAGTTTATAATTGCCTAATTTATTACCAATCAAACTAAATTTCACATTGTATAAAACTTCATTTTCATCTTTAGAATTTTCGAAAATGGCCACACCGTTCGCAATTGTCTTTTTGTATAAAATCTTGTTTTCGGCATAAGTGTCCTCAACTGCCGATTGTGCATTCATCAAACTTTGATTGTCTCCTGCATTTACCAAAACCTGAACTTGTTCAGTTGATAACGACTGTTGCAAAGGCTGGTTTTTTACATCATTTTCGGAGTACAAAAAACCACCAACGCTCCATTTTTCTTGTTCATGCGTTGCGCCAGCGTAGGTAACAAATCGGGTATAATTGCGGTCAGAATATTGGTATTCTAAAACAATCCGCATTTCAGAAGTGATTGGAAAAAGAGAGGTAAACACAATTTCTCCTGCATTATAATCGATGGTATAATCGTTATTTTCGCCACGTTTCAGCAAAATTCCATTCACAAAAACTCGCTCTGATCCGGAAATGACTAAAATGTACAATTCGCCATTTTGTCCTTTGAGTTTATACGGGCCTTGATTTCCTTCTTGACCCACAAAACTGCTTTTGGCATATTGACCGCGCACTAATGCTGCTGAAGCGAATACGGTGGTTTTATTTTCGGGCGTTCCAAATTCGAAATTCGTTGAAAGTCCTTGTACTTTTTTATTGAAATTTAGGAACTTCGATTGCCGGTTTTCTAAAAACAAATCTCCAGCTCGCACGTTCCATTTTTCTGAAAACAATTCGATAAAAATTTGGTCAAACTCATCTAATTTTTGAGAATATCCGCCTTGTTGCAAAGGAATATTTGAGTCTTGAATAGAAGCTCTTAAACTAACTTTGTCTGAAATTTTGCCAGTAATTTGCAAATCTAAGGCAGAATTCACCACTGCATTTTGGTTGTTTCCAATTGTAATTCCCCGTGTGATGCTTCCCGAAGTTTCCAATCCGTCAAGTGGCTTCGTTTTTTTGAAGTTATTCGATTCAATTTTGTACAAACTGCCTAAAGAGGCATCGTTGCTCACCACTTGGTTTTTGTTGTAAATGGAATATACTTTTATAAGATAATCGGGTAATTTCAAAAACCGAACGGTGACAGAATCATTGATAAAAGGAGCACTTTTATTGAAGATTAATTTTCCTTTTTGAAAATTTACTTTATAAAACGAAGTGTCGATCGAAACTGATTTTGAATCTAGAAGTTTAAAAAAAATGGGGTTGATGCCAACGGAATCGATTTTTATGGAATCTAAAGTGGCAAGTATTTTCTTGTTTTTGTAAAGCGTATGGACTTCTTGGGCATAACTCCTAGAAAACCAAATGAACAACAA
>CALPKO020000255.1 GCA_943324165.2 Bdellovibrio sp. ZAP7
TAAGTTTTTTAAAATTCAATAGAAGAATTTATAAAAATACAAATTTGTTATGATTCCTTTAGTTTCAATAATTATTCCTACGTTTAATAGAGCGCACTTAATTAGTGAAACGCTCAACAGTGTTTTGGCGCAGACTTATACAAATTGGGAATGCATTATAATTGATGATGGAAGTACCGATGCTACTGAAGAACTTATCGCTAATTATATTAAAAAAGATAGTCGTTTTCAATATTTTTTTCGTCCATCAAGCAAACAAAAAGGGCCTTCCTCCTGTAGGAATTACGGATTAGAAATGACCAAGGGAGAATTTATTATTTTTTTAGATTCAGATGATATTTTAGCAAATTTTTCCTTATCAAAACGTATAGAGATGTTTAATAAATACCCTGAAAATAATGGTTTAATATTTTCAACTCATTTTTTTGAAGGAAATATAAGTAATATAGGAAGTTTAGTCAATAATGATCCATTAATTGAAAATGAAGAAAATTATCTAGGTCTATTTTTAAATTACAAATTTCCATTTACCGTTATGAGTCCAATTTGGAAGAAAAATATTTTTGAAAATGTACTATTTAGTGAAGATTTACTATTATTAGAAGATGTTGTTTTTCATATTGAAACTCTTTTTTTAGAGAAAATACGAATTAAAAGAGTACATATAATTGATAATTATTATAGAAAACCGCAATTAGAAAAGCTTTCTTTACATGGGAGGCCAGAAGATCTTTTAAAAAGTCTTCTTTTTCTTTTAAATTCTTATAATGAAAAAATTATAGGGAATGATTTATTAAAACCTAATTTTAGCCGTTTTATCAAGATTATTTATAAAAATGCAATTATAAATCAAGTAAATTCAAGAAATAAAAATGAAGTATATAGTATTGCATCCAGATATGACTATATTACTAAAAAAGAACAAGTGCTATTTTTATTATTATCATTTATTTGCAAAATAAAACTAAATGAAAAAAAAAATATAGGGATGTACAGAATAATGAAATATTTAAACAAAACTCTGATTAAATAAATGAATCCTAAAGTTACCATCATTATGGCAACCTACAATAGAGCACATTTTATTGTAGAAACCTTAACATCTATACAAAACCAAACATTCCAACAATGGGAATGTCTAATTATTGATGATGGAGGAACTGATGCTACGGAAGAAGTTATCCAACCCATTTTAAAAAGGGATGGTCGATTTCAATTTTATAAAAGACAAGAAAAGTATCAAAAAGGTTTGCCTGGTTGTAGAAATTATGGATTGGATTTGGCAAAAGGAGATTATATTATTTTCTTTGATGATGATGATATTGTTCACCCACAAAATTTAAGTATAAGTCTTAATTGCTTAGAAACAAGTAAAAAAGATTTTTGCCATTATGGTAAATCACCATTTATAAATGTTTCTCCAGTATTAAATAATCAAGATCTTTCAATAAAAAAAGAAATAACAATAAATGATATTAAAGATATTGTAACACAAAAAATTGGATTTGCTTCATGTACAGTATTATGGAAAATAAGTTGTTTCAATGGCAATAAATTTAATGAAGATTTACACTATGCTGAAGAATGGGAATGTTATATTAGATTGATAACGAATGGTTTTAGTGGGATAATGATTGATAATATTTTGTATTATAATAGAAAGCATCCTAACTCTAATACGGGAGAGTATTTTAATAACAATCCTTTAAGAAAGAAATCATATGCAAAAGCTATTATACTTGTTTCACAAAATTTAAAAATAAAACAATTACTTTCATATTCAATAAAAAGATATTTAATATCAAAATCAATAGGCTTTAAAGAATATAATTTATTTAGCAAGATATTAAAAATTCTTGATTTACCAATTTATGAAAGATTACAATGGTTAGTATTCTTCAAAGTATTACCATACAGATTAATGATATATAGGAATAAAAGATTAATTGAAAATAAATACAATTCATGAAAATCCTGCTCTGTTTTGGCACTCGTCCTGAAGCTATAAAAATGGCGCCACTTTATCATGAATTAAGAAAAAAAACTAATTTTCAAGTACAAGTTTGCGTTACTGCTCAACATCGGGAGATGTTAGATCAGGTTCTGCATTTTTTTGAGATTATTCCTGAATATGATTTAGATTTGATGCAAACCAATCAAACCTTAAACGGATTAAGTGCTACCATTTTATCTAAAATTGATTTCGTTTTAAATAAAGAAAATCCCAATTTAGTTCTTGTTCATGGAGACACAACGACTTCTTCAATGGTCGCTTTAGCAGCGTTTCATCTAGATATTAAAGTGGGACATGTAGAAGCTGGTTTAAGAACTTATAATAAAAAATCACCTTTCCCTGAAGAAGTGAATAGACAAATTACAGGAAGAATTGCAGATTATCATTTTAGCCCAACATTACTTTCAAAACAAAACTTAATAAAAGAAGGTGTTTCCGAAGAAACAATTTTAGTTACAGGAAATACTGTTGTAGATGCTTTATTATGGGCAAAACAGAAACTTAAAAATGGATATTCAAATAAACACTTAGTTGATTTGAAATCGTTTGAAAACAAAAATTTTATATTAGTTACAGGTCATAGAAGAGAAAGTTTTGGACAAGGCTATTTAGATTTTTGTGAAGCTTTGTTAGAAATTGCAAATCAAAATGAAGTTGATATAATTTTCCCAGTTCATTTAAACCCTAATGTTCAAAAACCTGTTTATGAATTGCTTGGCAAAAACAAATATATTCATCTTTTGGAACCTGTTGAATATCCTATTATGGTTTGGTTATTAGACAAATGTAGTTTAATAATTTCTGATTCTGGTGGAATTCAAGAAGAAGCTCCAACATTTCAAAAGCATATTTTAGTTACTCGTGAAGTATCGGAAAGGCCTGAAGGAGTTGAGAGTGGATTTTCTACATTAGTCGGAACAAAAAAAGAATTAATTGTTGAAAAAGCTAATCATTTTCTAAAAAATGGCTTTTTATCTACAGTAATAAATCCTTACGGAGACGGAGAGGCCTCAAAAAAAATTGTCGAATATTTATTAAAACTTAACGCTTGAAAATTTTAGTAATTTCAGAATCAATAAATGTTGAAGATAGTAGTGCCTCCAAAGTAAACTTGGCACTGATTACTAATTTAAAAAAGGCAGGACACCAGCTCAAAGTGCTCCACTTTTCACATAAGGAAATAAAGCTTTCTGGAATCGATTGTCTTTTAATAAAAGAAAACAGAACAAGCTTGTTTTTTATTTTATCAAGATTAGTTTCAGCATTTCAACGACATACAAAAATTTATATCAATAAAGATATTGAGCGATTTACTGGGTTTTCATTTACGCATACTAATGACACTCTTGCAATCAAGAAATCAATTAAAAAAAACTTAGATTTTAATCCCGATTTAGTACTCACTTTGAGCAAAGGTGGAAGTTTTAGACCCCACAGAGCCATGTTGAAACTTCCGAAAATTCAAAATAAATGGTTAGCCTATATTCATGACCCATATCCTTTTCATTTTTATCCAAGACCTTACAACTGGGTTGAAAA
>CALPKO020000256.1 GCA_943324165.2 Bdellovibrio sp. ZAP7
CGACGCTCATCGCCATATTTCTCACGAATTTCTTCTAATTCTTCTTTTATCAATGCAGTTCTTAAATCAACATCTGCCAATAAAGCTTTCAAATGCTCTATTAATTTCATTAATTCTTCGTATTCCGCACGCAATTTGTCTTGTTCCAAACCAGTCAATTGACGCAAACGCATTTCAACAATTGCACGCGCTTGAATATCTGAAAGTTTGAATCTTTCTATTAATTTTTCTCTTGCTTGTTCTGTGTTTGATGAAGAACGAATTAGCGCAATAACTTCATCAATATTGTCTGAAGCTATTATTAAACCTTCTAAAATATGGGCTCTTTCTTCGGCTTTTCTTAATTCGAATTGTGTTCTGCGTACCACAACATCATGACGGTGCTCGATGAAATAGTGAATCATATCTTTCAGATTCAACATTTGCGGACGACCTTTTACCAAAGCGATATTATTTACCGAAAACGAAGATTGCAGTTGAGTAAATTTATATAAAGTGTTCAACACAACGTTTGGCGTTGCATCGCGTTTCAGAATATAAACGATTCGCATACCATTTCTATCCGATTCATCGCGAATGTTGGCGATGCCTTCAATTTTTTTGTCGTTTACTAAATCGGCTGTACGCTTAATCATGTCAGCCTTGTTGACTTGATATGGAATTTCAGATACGATGATTGACTCACGACCATCAACTTCTTCAAAACTAACTTTGGCGCGCATAACAATTCTTCCACGACCTGTTTTAAATGCTTCACGCACTCCTTCGTAACCATAAATAATTCCTCCAGTTGGAAAATCTGGGGCTTTGATATGGTTCATTAGTTCGTCTATTTCAATATCATTGTTATCCAAGTAAGCCAAAGTACCGTTGATAACTTCTGTCAAATTATGCGGTGGCATGTTGGTTGCCATTCCTACGGCAATTCCAGTTGCCCCATTGATTAACAGTGTTGGAACTCGCGTTGGCATTACTTTTGGCTCGTATAAAGTATCGTCAAAGTTCAACTGAAAATCAACGGTTTCTTTTTCAATATCGGCCATAATTTCTTCCGAAATCTTTTTCATTCTGGCTTCGGTGTATCGCATTGCTGCAGGGCTATCGCCATCTACCGAACCAAAATTTCCTTGGCCATCAACTAAAAGGTAACGCATGCTCCATTCTTGCGCCATACGCACCATAGCGTCATATACAGAAGTATCACCGTGTGGATGGTACTTACCTAAAACTTCTCCTACGATTCTTGCAGATTTTTTATGGGCTTTGTTAGAAAAAACACCTAAATCATACATTCCATAAAGTACTCTTCTGTGCACTGGTTTCAAGCCATCACGCACATCAGGAAGTGCTCTTGATACAATAACCGACATCGAATAATCGATGTAAGCTGATTTCATTTCGTCTTCTATGTTAATAGGAATTAACTTTTCTCCGTCCGACATATTATATACTTAAAATTAAAAATTCGTTTGTTTTAAAAAATCTTGCTAATATAATCTATTTTAAATTTTTTTAGTACATAAACTAAAGTAATTTTATTCGATTTATTAACAACTTATGACGGTTTTTTGGTTAATAAAGTTAAATGGCTTTCCTTTTTTCAACTATAATTTATCGTCACTTAGCTGTCAGGATAATTTGTGAGGAATGATTTTTGTATTTAAAAGGATAATCACTAACTTTACATTATAATAATTTCAATTATGGATGATAATTTTTCCCCAAGAGTTAAAGATGTAATCACTTACAGCAAAGAAGAAGCGATGCGTTTAGGCCACGACTTTATCGGAACTGAACACCTTATGCTGGGCATTTTAAGAGACGGAAACGGTAAAGCAATCAATATATTAAACAATTTATCTATTGATTTAGACTACCTGCGCAGAAAAGTAGAGATTTTAAGTCCTGCTAACCCCAGTGCAGAGGTGCTTTTAGATAAAAAAAACCTTCATTTAACACGTCAAGCGGAAAGGGCGCTCAAAACTACTTTTTTAGAAGCAAAAGTTTATCAAAGTTCTTCAATAAGCACTGCCCACTTGTTGCTTTGCATTCTAAGAAATGAAAACGATCCAACAACCAAGCTACTTAATAAACTAAAAATTGATTATGATGTAGCCAAAGAACAGTACTTAAACATTATGCCAAACAACGAAGAACAATTTTTGTCAAACTCTCCAAAAAACGAGGCTTACAACGAAGACTCAGGACAAGATGACAGTTTGAAGGGAGATAATTTTAACAATCCCGCCAACAAATCAACCAAAAAATCTAAAACGCCCGTACTAGATAATTTTGGGAGAGATTTAACAGAAATGGCCGAAGAAGGAAAACTTGATCCGGTTGTTGGACGAGAAAAAGAAATTGAACGCGTTTCTCAAATTTTGAGTCGAAGAAAAAAGAACAACCCATTACTTATTGGAGAACCAGGCGTCGGAAAATCGGCAATTGCAGAAGGTTTGGCTTTGCGTATTATTCAAAAGAAAGTTTCAAGGATTTTATTTGGAAAGAGAGTTGTTACGCTTGATTTAGCAAGTCTCGTTGCTGGAACAAAATACCGTGGACAATTTGAAGAAAGAATGAAAGCGGTAATGAATGAACTCGAAAAAAACGACGATATTATTCTTTTTATTGACGAAATTCACACCATTGTTGGTGCTGGTGGTGCAACAGGTTCGCTAGATGCTTCCAACATGTTTAAACCTGCTTTGGCACGTGGTGAAATTCAATGTATTGGTGCTACCACTTTAGACGAATACCGTCAGTATATCGAAAAAGATGGCGCTTTAGAACGCCGATTTCAAAAAGTGATTGTCGAGCCAACTTCGGTTGAAGAAACAATTACTATTTTAAATAATATAAAAGACAAATACGAAAGTCATCACAATGTTACTTATACCGATGAAGCAATAGAAGCATGTGTGAAATTGACAGATCGCTATATGTCGGAAAGATTTTTACCAGACAAAGCAATTGATGCTTTAGACGAAGCAGGTTCTCGCGTTCACATAACCAATATTGATGTTCCGAAACAAATTTTGGATTTAGAACGTCAATTAGAAGAAGTGCGAGAATTGAAAGTTGTGGTGGTTAAAAAACAAAAATACGAGGAAGCTGCGCGTCTTCGTGATGATGAAAAAAGAATAGAAAAAGACCTGGCTATCGCACAAGAACAGTGGGAAGAGGATGCGAAAAATAATAGAATTGCTGTGACCGAAGATAATGTTGCTGATGTTGTTTCGATGATGACTGGAATTCCGGTGAATCGTGTGGCACAAACAGAAAGCAACAAATTGGCTAAACTGCCAGAATTGATTCAAGACAAAGTGATTGGTCAAAATGAAGCGGTGATGAAAATTGCACGTTCTATTCAACGGAATCGCGCTGGTTTAAAAGATCCTAATCGTCCAATTGGTTCCTTTATCTTTTTAGGACAAACAGGCGTTGGAAAAACACAATTGGCTAAAGTTTTAGCACGAGAATTATTTGATTCCGAAGATGCTTTAGTGAGAATTGACATGAGTGAATACATGGAAAAATTTGCTATTTC
>CALPKO020000257.1 GCA_943324165.2 Bdellovibrio sp. ZAP7
AAAAGGTGTTGTAAGAATCCCAGGTGAAAAAGCAAAAGTAGCTGTAGATTCTTACGATGATAGAATTGATCCTGTTGGCGCATGTGTCGGAATGAAAGGTTCTAGAATTCATGGTATCGTTCGTGAATTAGGAAACGAAAACATCGACGTTATTAATTACACAACCAATACACAATTGTTCATTACAAGAGCATTAAGTCCAGCAAAAGTTTCTTCTATCAAAATCAACGAAGAAACCAAAAGAGCAGAAGTGTTTTTGAAATTAGAAGAAGTTTCAAAAGCCATTGGTCGCGGTGGTCATAACATCAAATTGGCCGGACAATTAACCGGTTATGAATTAGATGTGATTCGGGAAGGCGCTATTGCTGAAGAAGAAGATGATGTTGAATTAACGGAGTTCTCTGATGAAATTGAAGCTTGGGTAATTGAAGAATTCGCCAAAATTGGATTAGATACTGCCAGAAGTATTTTGAAACAAAACATTCAAGATTTAGCGCGCAGAACAGATTTAGAAGAAGAAACCATCGAAGAGGTGATGCGTATTTTGAAAGAAGAATTTAACGCTTAAAAACAAAAATTATGAGCGTTACAGAATAATTACAATACATTTCCAATTTTATCAAAAAAATTTGATAGTAAGGGAAATGAAAATAAAAAATAATAAAAAGGTTTTATGTCTGAAGAGAGAGTAGTTAGAATTAACAAAGTTTTAAGGGAATTAAATATTTCTTTAGAAAGGGCTGTAGATTATCTAAAAGATAAAGGAATTGCAATTGATGCAAATCCTAACGCCAAAATTTCTGAAAGTGAATTTAGTATCCTTCAAAATCAATTTGCGGGCGATAAAGGAAACAAAGAAGCTTCAAAGGAAGTGAGCGAAGAAAAAAGAAAAGAGAAAGAAGCACTCCGAATCGAAAGAGAAAAAGAAATCGAAGAAAAACGCAAACTCGACGAGGAAAGGTTAAAACAGCAAGAAGTTATAAAAGCAAAAGTTGTTGTTACTGGACCAAAACAAGTGGGAACAATCGATTTGAATCCAAAAAAGCCAACACAAACTGCTCCTGTTGAAAAAATAGATCCAATTGTTAAATCAGAAAATGTTCCTGAAAAACAAGTGGAGGCAACAAAAGTAGCGCCTGATTCAAAACCATCCACTGCTGTTGATAAGAAAGCGCAAAAACCTGCTCCCGAAAAAAATATTGCTCCAAAAGAAGTTAAAAAAGAAACTCCAAAAGCAAAAAAAGAACCAATTGAAGAATTACCACCAGAAGAGGTAGTTACGCAATACGTCCAACTAACAGGAGCTACTCTTACGGGACAAACAATTGATTTAAGTCAATTTAATAAACCTAAAAAGAAAAACGAAACACCGAAAATTACACCAAACAAACCGGGCGTAACTGGTGCTGCAGGTGCTAACAACGCTAATAAAAATAAAAGAAAAAGGATTCCTACAAAACCTGGAGCACCTGGAGCTACAACTACCACTCCTCGCCCACCGGGAACAAGTAATCCAAATAAAATTACTCCAAATGTAGGAGGAAACAATGCCAATAGAAGTGCGCGTCCTGGTTTCGTAAAAGGAAATCGACCTGCAATTACAGCAAAAGTGGAGCCTACAGAAGAGGAAGTAAAAAATCAAATCCGTGAAACTTTAGAAAAACTCCAAGGAAAAGGTGGAAAATCTAAAGCGGCGAAATACAGAAGAGACAAAAGATATACACACCGTCAAAAATCTGATGATGAGCAAAGAGCCATCGATGAAGGCAGCAAAACAATCAAGGTTACAGAATTTGTAACCGTTGGTGAAGTTGCAACCATGATGGATGTGCCGATTACAAAAGTAATTGGAACTTGTATGTCACTTGGGATTATGGTAACGATGAACCAGCGACTTGATGCGGAAACATTGACCATTGTTGCAGATGAATTTGGATTTGATGTAGAATTTATTACAACAGAACTAGAAGAATCTATACAAACCATCGAAGATGCACCTGAAGATTTATTAGACAGAGCACCGATTGTTACCGTTATGGGCCACGTCGATCACGGAAAAACCTCTTTGCTAGATTACATTCGTAAAGAAAACGTAATCGCAGGAGAATCTGGAGGAATCACGCAGCACATTGGTGCATATGGTGTGGAATTAGACAATGGTCAAAAAATTGCCTTCTTAGATACACCAGGTCACGAAGCGTTTACCGCAATGCGTGCGCGTGGTGCTCAAGTAACCGATATTGCTATAATCGTAATTGCTGCAGATGATGACATCATGCCACAAACCAAAGAAGCAATTAGCCATGCACAAGCGGCAAATGTGCCTATCATTTTTGCGATAAACAAAATTGATAAACCAAATGCCAACGTTGAAAAAATTAAAGAAAGACTAGCCGGAATGAACCTTTTGGTCGAAGATTGGGGTGGAAAAATTCAATCTCAAGACATTTCTGCGAAAGCAGGAACTGGAGTGAAAGAATTGTTAGAAAAAGTTTTGCTAGAAGCAGAAATTTTAGAATTAAAATCTAACCCAAATAAAATTGCTTCAGGAACGGTGGTAGAAGCTTTCTTAGACAAAGGAAAAGGATACGTATCCACTATTTTAGTTCAAAATGGAACTTTGAGGGTGGGCGATTATATGTTGGCAGGGAAAAACCATGGTAAAATTAAAGCCATGCACGATGAAAGAGGAAATGTAGTGAAAGAAGCTGGTCCTTCTACGCCAGTATCGGTGTTAGGATTGGATGGTTCTGCAACTGCAGGTGATAAATTTAATGTTTTTGCCGATGAAAAAGAAGCCAAAGCAATTGCTGCAAAACGTACTCAATTGATGCGTGAGCAATCTGTTAGGGTACAAAGACACATTACTTTGGACGAAATTGGTCGTCGTATTGCGTTGGGTCAATTTAAGGAATTGAATATCATTCTTAAAGGTGATGTTGACGGTTCTGTTGAAGCACTGTCAGATTCATTCTCAAAATTATCTACACCAGAAATTCAAATCAATATCATTCACAAAGGGGTTGGAGCAATTACAGAAACCGACGTTATGTTGGCTTCTGCATCAGATGCGATTATTATCGGATTTAATGTTCGACCTGCTGGAAATGCACGTCAATTGGCAGATAAAGAAGAAATTGACATCCGTTATTATTCTATTATCTACGCAGCAATCGACGATTTGAAAGATGCAATGGAAGGAATGTTAGCACCAGAAATGAAAGAAGAAATTCTCGGAACTGCCGAAATTAGAGAGATATTTAAAATCTCGAAAGTAGGTTCAATTGCTGGTTCGATGGTTATGGATGGTAAAATTGTTAGAAATGCTAAAATCAGAATTATCCGTGATGGCGTAGTGGTGCACACAGGCGAACTGATTGCGCTAAAACGTTTTAAAGATGACGTGAAAGACGTAGCGAAAGGTTATGATTGTGGTATCCAAATTAAAGGTTTCAACGACATCGAAGAACGTGATGTTATTGAATGTTACCACGAAGTAGCCGTTAAGAAAAAATTGAAATAGTAAATATAGAATCCCGAG
>CALPKO020000258.1 GCA_943324165.2 Bdellovibrio sp. ZAP7
AATCAAAATAAAAGATTAGGTAGAGGAGAAGGTTCTGGAAAAGGTGGTACTTCTGCAAGAGGACACAAAGGAGCAAAATCTCGTTCTGGTTATTCTAAAAAGATTGGTTTTGAAGGTGGTCAAATGCCATTGCAAAGACGTGTGCCTAAGTTTGGTTTCACAAACATCAATCGTAAAGAATACGAAGGTGTAAATCTTGATACACTTCAATTATTAGTTGATAATGGGATGATTACAGATACTGTTGACATGACAGTTTTTGTTTCAAACAGATTGGCTACCAAAAATGAGATCGTTAAGATTTTAGGACGCGGAGAATTGAAAGCAAAATTAAAGGTAACTGCTCACAAGTTTACTGCAACCGCTAAAGCCGCTATTGAAGCTGCTGGTGGAGAAGCCGTAACTGTATAATTATTTAAGAAAGATGAAGAAATTTTTTGAATCAATAGCCAATGTTTGGAAGATAGAGGAACTTAAAAATAGAATCCTAATTACTTTAGGTCTTTTATTAGTGTACCGCTTCGGTGCTCACGTTACTCTTCCAGGTATTGATGCTACTCAATTAAATAGTCTTGCTGGCCAAACCAAAGATGGAATTGGTTCTATCTTAGATATGTTTACTGGTGGTGCATTTTCAAAAGCTTCTATTTTTGCTTTAGGAATTATGCCTTATATTTCTGCATCAATCGTAGTACAATTAATGGGTATTGCAGTTCCTTATCTTCAAAAACTTCAAAGTGATGGAGAAAGTGGCAGAAAGAAAATCAATCAAATCACTCGTTGGTTAACTATAGTCATTACATTGGTTCAAGGACCTGGTTATATTTACAACTTGTATAGAACTTTACCTCAAAATGCTTTCCTATTAGGTTTTAATTCTTTTGAATTTTTATTCTCGTCAGTGGTCATTTTGGTTACAGGAACTATTTTTGCAATGTGGTTAGGAGAAAAAATTACCGACAAAGGAATTGGTAACGGAATATCGTTATTAATTATGGTGGGTATTTTAGCAAGACTGCCACAGGCTTTTATTCAAGAATTTGCAGCTAGAGTTACAAACAACAACGGTGGACCAATGCTTTTGGTAATCGAAATCATCATTTGGTTGTTGGTTATTATAGCTTGTGTGCTTTTGGTAATGGCGGTAAGAAGAATACCGGTTCAATATGCAAGAAGAACAGTATCTGGAGATTTTGAACAAGACATGATGGAAGCAAATCGTCAATGGATTCCATTAAAATTAAATGCATCGGGTGTAATGCCAATCATTTTTGCGCAAGCGATAATGTTTATTCCAGCGGCGGTGGCAGGATTGTCTCAATCTGAAACTTCGCAATCAATTGCTGGTGCATTTAGTAATATATTTGGTTTTTGGTATTGTTTTGTTTTCGGTTTATTAATAGTAATTTTTACTTATTTCTATACCGCAATCACGGTACCAACAAACAAGATGGCTGATGATTTGAAAAGAAGCGGTGGTTTTATTCCGGGTATTAGACCTGGGGTTGAAACATCAGATTATTTGGATAAAATTATGTCTTTGATTACGTTTCCAGGATCATTATTTTTAGTGCTAATTGCTGTATTTCCTGCAATTGTGGTAAATTTATTAGGAGTTCAACAATCTTGGGCTATGTTTTTTGGAGGTACTTCTCTAATCATTATGGTTGGAGTTGCTATTGACACAATCCAGCAGATCAATTCATACCTTCTGAATAAGCATTATGATGGTTTAATGAAGACTGGAAAAAACAGAAAAGCAGTAGCATAATTTATGGCTAAACAATCAGCAATAGAACAAGACGGGTCAATCATCGAAGCATTATCAAATGCGATGTTCCGTGTAGAATTAGAAAATGGTCATGTTGTAATTGCTCATATCTCTGGAAAAATGCGAATGCATTATATAAAATTGTTACCTGGTGACAAAGTTAAACTAGAAATGAGTCCTTACGATTTATCAAAAGCAAGAATTACTTACAGATATTAAAGATATTCAAAATGAAAGTTAGAGCTTCAGTGAAAAAAAGAAGTGCCGAGTGCAAAATTGTGCGCAGAAAAGGCAGATTATATGTGATTAACAAAAAGAATCCTAGATTTAAACAAAGACAAGGATAGTTATGGCAAGAATAGCAGGGGTAGACATCCCAAAAAATAAGAGAGGTGTTATTGCACTTACCTACATCTTCGGATTAGGAAGAAGCAGAGCTAGTGAAATATTAGCTAAGGCACAAGTGAGTGAAGACAAAAAAGTTCAAGAATGGAATGATGACGAAATCGGAGCAATTCGAGATGCTGTATCGTCTTTCAAAATTGAAGGTGAGCTTCGAACAGAGATTTCTTTAAACATCAAACGTCTTATGGACATTGGATGTTATAGAGGTATTCGTCATAGATCTGGACTTCCATTGAGAGGTCAAAGAACTAAAAACAACTCTAGAACAAGAAAAGGTAAGAGAAAAACTGTTGCCAATAAGAAAAAAGCAACTAAATAATAAATAGTATGGCTAAGGCAAGTGTAAAAAAACGTAAAGTTATTGTTGAATCTTCAGGAGAGGCGCATGTAAGTGCAACTTTCAATAACATCATTATCTCTTTGACTAACAAAAAGGGTGATGTTATCTCTTGGTCTTCAGCAGGTAAAATGGGTTTTAGAGGTTCTAAAAAGAATACACCTTATGCAGCTCAAATGGCTGCAGAAGATTGTAGTAAAGTAGCTCTAGAAGCTGGACTTAAAAAAGTAAAAGTTTATGTAAAAGGACCAGGAAACGGACGTGAGTCTGCTATTCGTTCGCTGCATAATTCTGGAATTGAAGTTACCGAAATTATCGACGTAACTCCAATGCCTCATAATGGATGTCGTCCTCCTAAAAGACGTAGAGTTTAATACTCAAAATTTAATAGTATAACAAAGATAGAATATAAGTTATCGAAGGATTCGACCTGAATTCATAACTTCTATCTTAAAAATTTTAAAATGGCAAGATATACTGGTCCTAGCACAAGAATCGCTCGTAAATTCGGCGAAGCAATTTTCGGAGACGATAAAGCTTTCGAAAAAAGAAATTACCCACCTGGTCAACACGGGATGGCTAAAAAAAGAGGAAAAAAATCTGAGTACGCTGTCCAGTTGATGGAGAAGCAAAAAGCTAAATATTCTTATGGAATATTAACGTTTTCACCATTTACAGTAATGTGACGGTGAGAAACAATTTGACGAGCACCTCTTCTAGTTGGAGCGATACCCATTCTAAAAACTACATTATCTAATCTAGCTTCACATAATTGTAATAAAACTTCACCTGTTACACCTTTAGTAGCAGATGCTTTTTCAAATAAATTTCTGAATTGTTTTTCTAAAATTCCATAAGAATATTTAGCTTTTTGCTTTTCCATTAACTGAACAGCATACTCAGATTTTTTTCCTCTTTTTTTTGCCATCCCGTGTTGACCAGGTGGGTAATTTCTTTTTTCGAAAGCTTTATCATCCCCGAAAATTGCTTCGCCAAATTTACGAGCGATTCTTGTACTAGGACCA
>CALPKO020000259.1 GCA_943324165.2 Bdellovibrio sp. ZAP7
AGGTGCTGAGTAGTATTTCCCTATTGTTAAAGCTGGAAGTGCATAACTATCACAAGCTGTAAAATCCACAATTTCCGCTGCAACAATTATTGGCGTTCTATTAATAGTTACCACAAATGGTTCATCATCAAAACATGTTACTCCGGTGCCTAACGCTTCAGTATAAGGATAAATTGTTATCACTAAAGGACTAAAATCTGCATTGGTGTTGCTAATAACTTGATTTTCTGCGTAAACATCTGTAGGCAGTGGATTTGCCGCAGCTCCTCCAGGATTTTTATAGAATTTTGTTACATTTCCTGGGTTCGATAGGGTAAAAGTAAACATTGGATCATTGTATGCAGGAACAGTAAAATTATCACAAAATGATAATGGCGCAACGGGATTTAAATTTGGTGTTTTCACAATGGTTACTGTAAATGGATCTTCATCCGAACATGCCACACGATTATTGTCTTCTGCATAAACGTGTAAAGTTGTTGTTGTATTTACAGTATACGGAAGCGTTATTTTCGATCCAGTTCCTAATGGTCCACCAGCAGCGGTCCAATAATCACCCGGACCAACTATTGCTGGAAGTGTAAAGCTATCACATGATGTTACATCGTCAATGTCGGTTACAGTGGTATTTACCAAATAAATTTTTCTACTGTATTATTGAAAAAAAGTATTTCCTACAATTGCTGAACCAGCATATACAAAAAACTCATAGTTATCTGAAGCTGCGTCATTGTTAGATATAACAAAACCAGCTGGTAAAATTGGATTAGTAGAAGATGGTCCACCCGGGAATTTATAATATTCTCCAAACTCTAAATCATCTAGGACAGTAGACTGATTACAAGTCACAAAAGAAATTGGTCTTTGAGAAATTTGTGGAGATGGATTGATGGTCAAAAGGAAATCATCTTGAACAAAACAAGGTCCGGTTGTGGCTTGTTCGTAAAAATAAACTGTTTGAACAAATGGAGCAACAAGAGAAAAGTTATTTATTACAGTTCCTTGCACTAAAGGTGCTCCTGCTCCTCCTGAAGACTAATAATATCTACCATTTGGATGATCAGGTACAAAAGGTAATGTATATGAATCACAAACTGTAACATCAGGAATTGGTGTCAAAGCAGGTAGGGAAATATTAACCTGAAAACTTAAAGATCCTGTACATAATTGTCCGGGAACAAAAAAGTAAATTGTTGTTGAAGTATTAGGAGTACCTACTACAGTACCATCCGCGATAACATTCCCCCCGCCATTTGGTGCATCTCTGTATTGACCAAAATCAAGCGCTGGTAAGGCGTATGGCGTACAAGAATCTACGTCAGCAGGAGCAGTAAATCCACTTCCTGATAAACCAATAAAAATACTGAAAAACGTTTCGGATGTACAAGTGGAATTGGTAGGAGATTCTTTGTAAACATAAATTGTTTTTTGGCTATTAAGAGTACCAAAAGTATAAGGCAAATTAATCACTCCTCCAGTTTTATTTGGACCATTATAATATGTTATTCCCGCCTCAACTGGGGGGTTAAAAGTATAGGAACTACAAGCAAATTTATCAGGATAATCCGACTGTTGTAAAAATGTAAAAGGTGTAATTGTAACTGTAAATGTCCCTTCCTGAGTACATGGAGGTGTTGTGGTTAAGTTTTCGAACCAAACATAAATAACCTTGGGACCGGGAGTGGCGAAAAGATTGGCTGGTGGCGACGATTGACCAACTGCACTAGGCCCACCAGGAAGCATGTAATACGTTCCATAAGCTAACGCTGGTAACGTGTAACCAGTTGTTTGACATATATTTACACTAGCTGGAGTGATAAGGGGTAAGTTCGCTTTTGTAATTCTAAAAGAATCATTGGTTTTGCAAATACCATTTTCATTATAAACCCAAATGATTTTTGGTGTTGCACCAGCTTGGATAATGTCACCAGCGTTAAATTGAACGTTGCCAGCAGTAGACGCCCCGCCCGTTAATGACCAATATTGCGCTCCTGGTTGAGTTAAAGTTGGTAAAACAAAATTATCACACACAATAACATCTGGTAAAATGTCTACATATGCCAATGGTGTTACAGTTACTGTAAAACTTGTTGTTACGTAACAAGATGTATCTAACTTATTTTCAAGTCTTATGTAAAAAGTTGTACTTAGCGTGTTTTTGATATTAGTTCCCGGCACAAAATTAGCATCTGTAGTAGCACTTGTTTGGGCTCCCAATAGCGAATTATGATAACTAAAAGTATAAATACTTGCATCTTGACTTCCCAGCATTGCTGCAATATTTGGGTTAAAATCAAAATCAGCGCGTGGCCCCGGAGAAGGAGTGATACCACACAAAGTTAAATTTGCAGGCTGAGTTACAATAGTTGGCGCTAAAACGGTTTTCAAATCAAAACTTCTAATTACATAACAACCAGAAATATTATTCTTAATTTTAGCATACATAGTTAAACCTGCAGTTAGTGGCCCACTAGCAACAGAATAGGGATTAATTACTGCAATATTGTTGTCAGCATCCGCACTTGAAGCATGAAAAGTAATGGTATATCCAAATAAATCATCATTAGTCCCAGGTGTATTATTTGTTGTGATTATAGTCGCCGTTTTTGTCAAATCAAAACTATAATTAGCAGCGCCTGTATTACATTTTGTCAATGGTGGTACAACTGCTAAAGCATTTATGGGTTGAAAAACTTCAACAATAATTATATCGGTAATAGGAACACAACCTGGTCTTGTATATGTTAAGCTATATTCATTTAAACCAATTAGCGGAGTATAAAATACGGGCGTTAAAGAACATACATCTAAAGTTGCGGTGGTTCCACCTGGAACATTTTGAAAAACACCACTTAATCTTTTTTTCCATTGATAGGTTGTACCAGCTGGTAATGGAACAACAGGTTGTAGAATTGGGCAAGAACCAGCAACCGCAGGAGAACATAGCCCATTTCGTCCAGCATTAGCATTAGCAGAAACATAATCTAATCCTAAAACTTCTGCTCCAATGTTCAAAGTTTTTGCTTCTAAAAAAATTGCAGAGTCATATCCAACATTACCATTTCCATCAGCAATTACTAATTTAACTCTGTAAGTACGGCCTACTGTTAAAGGAGCAGAAGCCGTTAAAGGAACAGTTTGTCCATTAAAGTTGATAGCAGGACCGAATCCGCCTCCGTTGTAGGTCCCAAAAAACAGTTCATTTACTGAACTACAATTCGGATTATACGTCGCATCTCTAATTGTAGCTACTGTAATTGGTGTATTTGCAGCAGCCGGAAATGGCACATTTGCAGAGTTAATATAAGATGTTCCAAAACCTGGTGTAATGTCTTTAATTAAAAAAGCAAATGCATCAGAATAATTACATTGCGAAGCACCATATTCTTCTGAAGCAAAAATAAAAGACATATTAAATGTAGTAGTGGTGGCTATAAATTCGAACTGAAGTGAACTTGCATTGATTGAATTGATACTCACTCCTTGACTCAAAAGTGCCGCTTGCATCTCCGTATCTC
>CALPKO020000260.1 GCA_943324165.2 Bdellovibrio sp. ZAP7
GGTGATGTTAGAAAGGTTTTTGTTGTATTCAAAAGTGTAATACCAACTTCCATTAGCGTTTTCAATGCTTTTGCAAATTCCAATTTGGTCAACATGTCCTTGCACAATATGTCCGTCGAGTCTAGCGCCGAGTTGCATTGCCCGCTCTAGGTTTACTATATCGCCTGTTTTCCAATCACCAAGGTTTGTTTTTTCGATTGTTTCTCGAATTGCCGTTACGGTATATTCGTTATTGTCTATGCCAACAACGGTCAAACAAACACCATTGTGTGCGACGCTTTGATCGATTTTCAATTCATTTGTTAGCGAAGATGTAATGGTTATATGAAGATTGTCTTTGTCTTTTTCGAGCAATTTTATTGCGCCAAGCGATTCTATAATTCCTGTAAACATTTGTTGTTTTATTTTACTAAATTTGCATCAAAATTAGCAATAAATAACTTGAACCAACCATGAAAAAAGCAGAAAATATAATCGTTGGAATTTCAATTGGAGATTTAAACGGTATTGGAAGCGAAGTAGTGCTCAAAACTTTTGAAGATACTCGAATGTTAGAATTGTGTACGCCAGTTATTTTTGCGAATGTAAAAACGCTTTCATTTCTGAAAAAGAGTTTTGAATCAACAGCAATGTTGCATGGTATCGACCGATTGGACCAATTGGTTATCGGAAAAATTAACGTGTTGAATATTTGGCGCGAAGGTTTTACTTTAGAATATGGGGTAAACGATCCAATTGTGGGTCAGCATGCTATAAAATCGTTTGTTGCAGCCACAAATGCCTTGAAAGATGGTTTAGTTGATGTTTTGGTTACAGCGCCAATTAATAAATACAATGTACAATCCGAAGAATTCAAATTTCCGGGCCATACCGATTATTTAAACCAAGAATTAAAAGGCAATGCTTTGATGTTGATGGTTCAAGACAACTTGAGAGTAGGCCTTTTGACAGACCATATTGCTGTGAACGAAGTCGCATCGCATTTAACAGAGGAATTAATTCGTCAAAAAATTGAAACTATAAAACAAACTTTAATCCAAGATTTTAGCATTAACAAACCAAAAATTGCGGTTCTAGGATTAAATCCTCATGCTGGAGACGGCGGCGTAATTGGCAAAGAAGACGATGCAATTATAAAACCGGTCATTAAAAAAATGTTTGAAAAAGGAACAATGGTTTTTGGTCCATATCCTGCTGATGGTTTTTTTGGAAGCGGACAATATGAAAAATTTGATGCCGTTATTGCTACTTATCACGATCAAGGATTAATACCTTTCAAAACATTATCGTTTGGAAATGGCGTAAATTATACGGCAGGTTTGGATAAAATTAGAACTTCTCCAGACCACGGAACCGCTTATGATATAGCCGGAAAAGGAATTGCAGATTTTAATTCTTTTAAGGAAGCTGTTTATTTGGCAATTGACATCTATAATTCGAGAAATCTATACAAAGAAATCAGCGAAAGACCCTTAAAAATAAAAGAAAAACATTTAGAATCAAAAAAAGGTTGATAACCCTTTTGAATTTGTAAATAATTTATATCTTTGCACTCCTTTTAAAAGGACAAATTGTTGTTATAATGAAACAGTTAAATGAATTTTTAATTCCTTTTATAGGGTTAAAGTTAGGAAAACACCAGTTTGAATATCAAATAAATAAAGCGTTCTTTGATTCTTTTGATTATGATGAATTTGAAAGTTCAGATATAAAAGTAAATTTGGTTTTTGAGAAAAAAACTACTTTTATGGAATTGAATTTTAAACACAAAGGTACAATTCATGTCCCTTGCGACCTAACAAACGAAATGTTTGATATGCCAATCAAAGGGAAAATGAAATTGGTTGTTCAGTTTGGAGAAGAATTTAACAACGACAACGACGAATTGCTAATTTTGCCTCACGGAGAACACCAAATTGATATTTCGCAATACATTTATGAAATGATTGTTTTGTCAATTCCATTGCGAAGAGTACATCCTGGAATTAAAGATGGCAGTTTAAAATCAGATGTTTTAGACAAATTAAATGAGTTGAAAGTCAAAGAAAAAAAGACAGATAAAATACAAAAAGAAGAAAATATTGACCCGCGTTGGGACAAATTAAAGCAACTATTAACGGATAAATAATATAGTACAATGGCACATCCTAAGAGAAAAATCTCCAAAACAAGAAGAGATAAGAGAAGAACGCATTACAAAGCAACAGTAGCTCAAATCGCTACTTGTCCAATTACTGGAGAAGCGCATTTATACCACAGAGCATACTGGCATGAAGGTAAAATGTATTACAGAGGACAAGTTGTTATCGACAAACAAGTTGCTTCTATCTAATATACCAGTGTTTAAATAATTGAAACTCTCACACCGTTGGGGGTTTTTTTTGTTGTTTAAAACTTTAGGCAAATAATTAATTACAAAAGTTTATTTTTTATAAATTTTTTGTACTTTCAACAACTTTTCTGATGTAAAAAACCAGAAAGAAAACACACACAAAATGAATAAAATTACAGCCGCAATTACAGCTGTTGGAGGATATGTTCCAGATTTTGTTTTAACCAACAAATTGCTCGAAACCATGGTCGATACAAACGATGAGTGGATTACGAGTCGCACAGGAATCAAAGAAAGAAGGATTTTAAAAGGCGAAGGCTTAGGCACTTCTTATTTGGCCATCAAAGCCGCTGAAGATTTAATAAAAAAAGGAAATATCAATCCTTTAGAGATAGATTTAGTGCTTTTGGCAACTGCAACACCTGATTTGCCTGTTGCTGCAACTGCGGTCTATGTTGCCACAGAAATCGGAGCGACTAATGCTTTTGCTTATGACATGCAAGCGGCTTGTTCTGGTTTTTTGTTTGGAATGTCGACTGCTGCAGCTTATATTGCTTCAGGAAGATATAAAAAAGTATTGTTGATTGGAGCAGATAAAATGTCTTCTATAATCGATTACACCGACAGAGCGACTTGCATTATTTTTGGCGATGGTGCTGGAGCCGTACTTTTTGAGCCAAATAATGAAGGTTTAGGATTGCAAGATGAGTTGTTAAAAAGTGACGGAATCGGACGAGAATTTCTAAAAATTGATGCGGGTGGGTCTATACTTCCTCCTTCAATTGAAACAGTCACAAATAAACAACATGCTGTTTTTCAAGATGGTAAAACTGTATATAAATATGCAGTTACCGGAATGGCGGATGTCAGCGAAAAAATAATGGAGCGCAATAACCTTACCAATGCAGACGTCGATTGGTTGATTGCCCATCAAGCCAACAAAAGAATTATTGACGCTACTTCGAGCAGAATGAACCTTGAAGAAGAAAAAGTTTTAATCAACATCGAACGTTATGGAAATACAACTTCTGGAACATTACCATTGTTGTTATTCGATTTCGAGAAGAAGTTTAAAAAAGGAGATAATTTAATTTTTGCCGCCTTTGGAGGTGGATTTACATGGGGCTCTATTTATTTGAAATGGGCTTACGATGGAGACAGATAATTTAAACAAACTATAAA
>CALPKO020000261.1 GCA_943324165.2 Bdellovibrio sp. ZAP7
GCTTTCGTAAATGGATCATTTCTATATCCAAACCCCGAAGCCATTTGTCTTAAATTTTCATTCTTTATTGGCTGAATCGCCGGAATTGCAGCCAACAATTTATTTTTTTCCTTCGCTAATTTTAAAATTTCATCTAAAGATTGGGATTGTACCGCCAATCTTTTAGACAATATATCAATTTTTTTTGTCGTATTTAATACCAAATCAGAATTGTCAAATCCTTCTAATTCTTTGTATTTTTTTGCGTTCTCAAAAGCAGATGTCCTGTTTTCAGCAGAGATTGCAGCAGTGTTGAAATAAACCCGATAGAGATTGTTGTCTCTTTCTTCAATATTATCCATCACATTATCAATTTGTTCTGTTTTTTTATTCAAAATCGAAAACTGCAATTTCATGTTTTCTATCTCTCTTTTCAACAAACGATCTTTTGGCGTTTCAAAATAAGGAGTGTTAAGCAAAACAATAAAACTTAAAAGTCCAAAAAGCCCCGAAGCCAACAAAAACAAAGCAATGTAAGCAAAACTTCTTCGCTTTAAAGGTTTAATTTTGCGGTAAGCTAGATTTTCCGAATCGTAATAATATTTTACCTTTCTCATCTATATAAAAAATCCTATTTTTGCATTTCGAAAGATTGGACGAACAAATTTAAGAAATGTTTCATTCGTTCCGTTCTTTTTTTAAGAATATTAATGTGCCTTGTCCAGCTATCCGTTTCAAGTGCCCGTTTATAAATCTTTTTTTCTACCATTTGGCAAGAGCTTCTTTGGTCGCTTTGCCAAATCAAGAAAAAATAGATTGCTAAATCGAGCAGCTTTTCACTACTATCTGGGGCATGAGCGTACCAAACAAAAGCATGAAATCACAAGAAATAAGAAAACAATTCCTAGATTTTTTTCAACAACGTGGACATTTAATTGTGCCGTCAGCGCCAATTGTGCTAAAAAACGACCCGACTTTGATGTTCAATAATTCTGGAATGGCGCAGTTTAAAGAATATTTTTTAGGCAACGCAATCCCAAAAAGCAAAAGAATTGCTGATACACAAAAATGCCTTCGCGTTTCTGGAAAACACAACGATTTAGAAGATGTAGGTTTTGATACTTATCACCACACCATGTTTGAAATGTTGGGAAATTGGTCTTTTGGCGATTATTTCAAAAAAGAAGCATTGCCTTGGGCTTGGGAATTTTTAACAGAAGTATTGAAAATAGAAAAAGACCGTTTATACGTCTCAGTTTTTGAAGGAAGTAAAGAAGAAAATGTGCCTTTCGACCAAGAAGCTTTCGATATTTGGAAACAATTTGTGAGCGAAGACAGAATTATTCTAGGCAATAAAAAAGATAATTTTTGGGAAATGGGCGACCAAGGACCATGTGGACCATGCTCTGAAATTCATGTTGACATTAGATCAAACGAAGAAAGAGCAGCAGTTTCTGGAAGAGATTTAGTAAATGCCGACCATCCACAAGTAGTTGAAATTTGGAATAACGTTTTTATGGAATTCAACCGAAAATCCGATGGTTCCTTAGAAAAGCTTCCTGCTCAACATGTCGATACCGGAATGGGATTTGAGCGTTTGTGTATGGCAATGCAAAATGTAACTTCTAATTATGATACCGATGTTTTTACTCCTCTTATAGAAAAAGTAGAAACAATTACTGGTTTTAAATACACTTCAAATGAAGTTAAAAATTCAAGCGACGAACAAAATAAAACCAACATCGCCATCAGGGTTATTGTAGATCACGTTCGTGCCGTTGCGTTCGCTATTGCTGACGGGCAATTACCTTCAAACACTGGTGCGGGATATGTAATACGCAGGATTCTTCGAAGAGCCATTCGTTATGGATTTACATTTTTGGATACCAAAGAACCATTTATTTACAAATTAGTTGAAGTTTTAGCCAATCAAATGGGCGAATTTTTTCCAGAAATTCAATCGCAGAAAAATTTGGTTATGAATGTGATTCGCGAAGAAGAAGCCTCGTTTTTAAGGACTTTAGACCAAGGTTTGCAATTGTTAGAAAATGTAATTGCCAACAACGAAGGAAAAGTAATTTCAGGACAAAAAGCTTTTGAATTATATGATACATTCGGTTTTCCAATCGACTTAACAGCGCTGATATTAAGAGAAAAAAATCTTGAATTAGACGAAATTGGTTTTGAAAAAGCAATGCTAGAACAAAAAACACGTTCTCGTGCCGCTTCAGAAGTTTCAACCGACGATTGGACAATTTTAGTCGATGGAAATACAGAAACTTTTGTTGGTTATGACCTGTTGGTCAACGAAGTTAAAATTACAAGATATAGAAAAGTTGATTCAAAGAAAGATGGAAAATTATATCAAATAGTTTTGGATCACACACCATTTTATCCAGAAGGTGGAGGACAAGTTGGTGACAAAGGAATACTTTCAACCGCAAATGAAACGATTGAAATTATCGATACAAAAAAAGAAAATAACCTGATTTTACATTTCACGAAAACCTTACCAGAAAACGTAAACGCCAATTTTATTGCCCAAGTAGATAAAAAATTAAGAACAGATTCTGCCAGCAATCACTCCGCAACACACTTAATGCACCAAGCTTTGCGAAGCATATTAGGAACACATGTGGAACAAAAAGGGTCTTTAGTGAATCCAAATTATTTGCGTTTCGACTTTTCACATTTTGCAAAAATGACTGAAAATGAATTGCAGCAAATAGAAGATTTTGTAAACGCACGAATTCAGGAGCAATTGCCTTTGATAGAAAGGCGAAGCATTCCAATTCAGCAAGCGTTAGACGAAGGCGCAATGGCATTGTTTGGCGAAAAATATGGTGATAATGTACGTGCGATAAAATTTGGAGAAAGCATGGAACTTTGTGGAGGAATTCATGTAAAAAACACAGCAGAGATTTGGCATTTTAAAATCATTTCTGAAGGTGCAGTTGCTGCTGGAATTCGGAGAATTGAAGCCATAACAAGCGATGCAGTAAAATCCCATTTTGCTTCATGTGAAGACACCTTAAACGAAGTAAAAACTGCTTTAAAAAACCCTCAAGATGTTTTGAAAGCTTTGACTTCTTTACAAGAGGACAATGTTTTATTAAAAAAACAAATTGAGCAACTGTTGAAAGAAAAAGTAGAGGTTTTAAAAAATAATTTAATTGGAGCATTCCAAGTTATCAACGGAATTAATTTTCTCGTTAAGAAAGTGGACTTATCAATGGCGTCAACTAAAGATTTAGCGCAAGCTTTAGGAAGTGCAAATGAAAACAGTTTCGTGGTTTTGGCTTCAATTGAAGATAATTTACCTAATATTCATTGTTACATTTCAAAAAATTTAGTTGCTGAGAAAAGCCTAAACGCCAATGTGGTCATCAAAGAACTAGGAAAATACATAGATGGAAATGGTGGCGGACAACCCTTTTTCGCCTCTGGAAAAGGAAAAAATGTGGAGGGAATTGAATTGATTTTGGACAAAGCAATAGGTTTTTTGAGTACTATGTAAAGATTTTTCACTTTCAA
>CALPKO020000262.1 GCA_943324165.2 Bdellovibrio sp. ZAP7
ATTTGTGAATGTATGATTTGTGTAAAACTAATTAACGCGAATATATAAAGAAGTAGTTTTTTGTTTTTCATAGTTTTCAGATTATTAATTTTATTGTTTTTGATTGTATTGTTTGAAAATTATTTTAATAAAGAACAATTATAGATTGTAAATTTAGGACGAATCACTGTCAATAATTGTCAAACCCAATTCCTGAATTGATTTATTACATTTACAATTCATAAATTTGCCCAACTATCAAATAGCGATGAAATCACCTCAAGAAATTTTAATTAAAATATATTTTCTTTTAAAAGAGCAACCCTATACTGTTGAAGAACTGCATCAACGGTTAATTGCTTTAGAAATTCAACTTTCAAAAAGAAGTATTTATCGGTATTTAGATAAATTAGAAAGCTCCTTAAATTATGAGAACGATACTTTAGAGGTCGAAACAGAAGATAACAATAAGAAGACCTATTTAATCACGCAACCTAAAAAAGAATTAAATCTTCCTATCGGAGAATGGATTAATTTTATAAATAACAATTATATATTTCAATCCAATTTCAGTTTCACCGAAACCGATAAACTAATAAATAACAAAATTTTAGAAGTAATAAAGAGCAAGGCCCCCTTGAAGTCTCAAATCGTTTCCTTATTAAATTCAACTAATAATTATTATGATTCAACTAAATTTGGCGAAATAATTCTCAATAATCACCTCAAGAAATTGTTATATAAATTGATTTATTATTTTAGTAATAATTGTTCCATAACAATAAAAAAATATTCCAAATCAGTCGCAGACCAAAGCAATATACCCAAAATAAATAGCCCACTATTGCCTTTAAAGATTTGGCACCATCGCGGTAATTATAGTTTTAGTTTTTTTTCAATTGAAGAAAGTAAAGTTTACACTTTAGAAATTGATATGATTGACTCAATAGCTTTTCATGAAGATCATGCTGATATTAGGGTTCCAGAAGGAGATTTATTACATAAAATTGAAAATAACTTTGGTTATCATTCGCCATTAATTGAAGGTGTTAATGAAATTGTTTTGCAATTTCCACCCAATCCTGGCGAGCATGTTATGAATAGATTTTGGAATAAAAATCAACGCTTTGAACAATTAGCCGATGGAACAATTCAAATGCAATTTGAAACGGAAATAAACATCGAACTAATTGGATGGATTAGCATGTGGTTGGACAATGTAAAAATAGTTAGACCCGAAATATTGAAAAAAATATTTTCAGAAAAATTAAATAATATGGTACTAATAAACAACAATAAGTTATCTCCAATAAATAACGGCTAGTTGTTTTTATACAAATAACAGCCAAACAATATTATTGCATTAGTCACAATTCCAATAAAATTAGACAATACAATAGGAATACTATTAATTTCAAAACCATACAACATCCAAATTAAGGCACCTATAACTATAATAACATGGGTTATTTTAGAAATATCAGAAGCACTTTTTCTTGTAAATATTTTATAAATCTGAGGAATGCTGGACAATCCCATTGAAACACCAGCGATTGAAGCTAAATAAGATAATAATGACATTTTAAAATTTTTTGACAAAAATAGTAAAAAAAACAGTTGTTAAATTTTATAGCAATAAGTCAAATTATAATTAATATACCCATTATCATCCAGCAAATTATGATAAATTGTCTTGTTTTCATTAAATTCAAGCACTTGCTTATTTTGACAAGCTATACTAGGATTTATTTAAAAACCTGTATTGTTATATCAGGAAGGTTCAAAGTAATAGTAAGTAAATGGAGTTATTGAAGTATCTAAAAAACATACTAAAACCATTCAAGCCATTTGTAACAAGTAGTAAATCCGAAAAAAAGGTCAAAGTGTTTTCAGTAAAACAATAGGCAAATAATAGGAAAATACCGCCTACTATCTTTTCAATAAATCTTGAATAACCTCAGTTCCTTCTTCAACATAAGGATTATGTTGCACCTCTTTAATTCTAAATTGATTGATTTCCGCTTCGTACAGGTCTATTTTGTATTTTTCAGCATCGAAGGAGTGATTTGAAATTTTACAATTTGTTCGAATTTCAAGAATGTCATTTACGTTTTTCCACAAAACATCAACGGAATGCGCATCATTAAAAACATCGAACAGACTCAAGCATACTGGTTTTTTTTGCAAATTATATTGCGCATTTATCCTTTGGTTCAAGTCATTCAATTGATTAAAAGTCGGTTTATTTTTTAATCGCATTTGGCTGCTTTTTATAGCACTTTCAATACCACTCCTCGGATACGGACTGAACTTTAAATCCAAATCAATCTTATCATAAGGCAATGCCGTTTTATAACTTTTTTCGCTTGGAGCAATGCTGTCGAAAAGCACCGGATAATAGATATCTGGAATAATTCCTTTGATTTGATTGCTATCACCAGCAATTCTATAAAATTTTTGAATCGTCACTTTTACGAAATCTTCTTGGTTATTTTCGTCAATGGGCAAAATCACTTGCATAGTTGCTTTTCCTAAAGTAGTACTTCCGATTACAATTGCACGGTTATAATCTTGCATAGCGCCAGCAAAAAACTCGCTAGCCGACGCAGAATTTCCATTGACCAACAATGCAATTGGACCTCTAAAAACACTACTGTTGTTATGGTCTTTTAGTATATGTTGTTTTTGCTGTTTATTAACCAAAACCGAAATGGGTTTGTTTTCTAAAAACAATCCAGCTAATTTGATGGCTTCATCCATTGAACCCCCGCCGTTATCTTGCAAATCGATGACCAAACCTTGAACACCGTCTTTTTGCAATTTTATAATTTCGGAAGCAACATCTTCAGCGCAACCTTTTGTTCCATTGCCTTCAAAATCAGAATAAAAACTCGGAATAGCAATATAGCCAACTTTGGCATCTTTTTCTACAATATAGCTGTAAACAGCGTTTACATCGGTTTTCATCACTTGCTTAGACAGTAGCACTTCCATTGTTCTTCCGTCTTTCTTTTTCAGTGTTAGTAGAATTTCTAAATTAGCATCTGAAAAAATAAGCTCCCCAATTTTGTCTAAAGAAGTACAAGAAACGATGTATTCTTCTCCTTTTGAGTTACCAGCTTTTATGATAATATCGTCTTTCTCAATTTTTTCTGTTTTTGCCGCAGGTCCTCCCGGGACAATTTCTTCAACAATAATTTCCTCTTTTTCGTTCAAACCAAAGTTTATCCCTAAAGATAAATTGCTTGTTGACAATCCAGACATGAAATTCTCTTTAGCATCAATCGAAAAATAATTGGAATGTGGATCGAAGTAATTACAAAAAACATTTAAAATTTCTGTTTGCAAATCATAGGCTATCCCTTTGCTAGCATTTAAAATACTGTTTGTTTTGCAAAGATTACTTTCGAAAATGGTTTGTTTTGCAATTTTTTCGAGGTTGATAAAATTGAAACTTAAAGAATCTAAGTTTTTGCTTGTCTTGGCCACTTCCTCTAAGATGTC
>CALPKO020000263.1 GCA_943324165.2 Bdellovibrio sp. ZAP7
CAAAAAAGACATGGAATTATCGCCGATGGAATTATCGGTCAAGGTACAATTAACGCTCTAAATTATTCTAAAAACCAACGTAAACAACAAATTATCGCCAATTTAGAGCGATGGAAGTGGTTTCAAAAAAATCTTGGTGAACAATATCTAATAGTCAATATTCCCGAATACAAACTCAATTTAGTAAAAGGAAAAGACACTATCGAAAGTCATAAAGTGATTGTTGGAAGCGCAAAAAGAAAAACACCGATTTTGGATTCTAAATTAAGTTATGCAGTTTTTAATCCAACTTGGACAGTTCCTCCAACGATAATCCGAGAAGATGTGATTCCGGCAGCAACCAAAAACAGAAGCTATTTTTCAGATAAAAACATCAAAATTTATGATGGAAATGGCAATACAGTGAGTCCAAATAGTTGGAATCCCGCCAAAGGAAAAAGTTATCGCTATGTGCAAAGCCCCGGAACACACAATTCTTTAGGAATGGTAAAATTGATGTTTCCAAACAATTTCTCTGTCTATTTGCACGATACCAATCACCGAAACTTCTTCGAAAAAACCAATCGATCTTTAAGCTCGGGTTGTGTACGTGTGGAAAATGTTTTGAAATTAGCAGAATATTTACTAGGAGACAAAGAAAAATACTCTCAACATAAAATCAATGCTATTTTGAAAACTGGAGTCACTAAAAATGTGAATTTTAAGGAGAAATACAATGTTCACTTATTTTATTGGACCGCTTGGAGCGACAATAATAAATTGATTTTTAGAAACGATATTTACAATTTAGATGCCGATTTATATGCGAAATTAAGAAATTAATTGTTGCTTTATTTCCTTCTTAATTGAAGGATGGTAGATATACAAACAAGATTTGTCTTTGATTACCGAAATAATTTCTTGTGTTAATTCAACGGGCAAAGCTGGACATCCTTGACTTCTGCCCAAACGTTTATTTCCTTTTATAAAGTTTTCACTCACGTAATCAGCTCCGTGAATTACAACTCCTCTTGTTCTTGCATGGTCATTAATTCCATTTTCGAGACCGTCTAATCTTAATGAAGTACCGTGTTTTCCGTTATAAATTTCTCCAGTTGCATAAAATCCTAAGCTACTTTTAAACGAAGAATCATTATTAGAAAATGAGGTTGCAAATTCCTCGCCGGTATTTCTTCCATGGGCAACCAAAGAATTATACAGAATCGTATTTGTCGCTAAATCGATAACCCACAATCTTTTAACGCTTGACGAAAGACTGAAATCAACCAAAGTCAAAATATCTTTAGAAATTAGTCCTCTGTCTTTTAAATCATAAAAACCAGCTAACGCTAAAGAAAAGCTATCCAGATTTGGAAGCGTTAAATTATTGGCATTTAGATTAGTATAAATATGTTCTGCTTTCATTTCAAAAGCAGATTTTTCAGTTACAAAAGCGGTTACTTTGTGCACGTTTATTCCAATTTTATTGGAAGAAAACGACATTAAAAACACAACAATTAGGGGAAAAATATTGTATATCATTGAAAATGTATAGATTATAAAAAAGCGAAAATAAGATAAATTGTATTTAAAATCTAAAGCATTAACTATTTTAACACAATTTGTAATTGTTTAGTTAGCAGTTTGGCCCATGTTTGCAGATTATATTGTTTTGAAAGTTGTTAAACCGAGTTAAATTTTTAATTTTGCTAAGCCAACCAAATCTTTATGAATCAATTTAATAAACTATTTTTATTTTTTTTTATAGCAGTATTTACTTCAACTTTCGCTCAAAAAAAGACTTTACAAGCTAAAATCGCAACAGAAAAAATTTCTATTGACGGCATTCTAAATGAATTAATATGGAATAACGCCTCAATTGCAACTGATTTTGTTATGTTTCAACCAGATAATGGAAAAGCAATTAGTTCTGATAAAAAAACAGATGTCCGGATTTTGTATGACAATGAAGCCATTTATATTTCGGCGAAAATGATTGACAACGAACCAAAAAAAATCTTGAAAGAAATTACCCAACGCGATAATATAGGAACAGCGGATGTTTTTGGTGTTTTTTTAAATGGTTTTAATGATGGACAACAAGATTTTCAGTTTTTTGTTTCGGCTTCTGGCGTCCAGATCGATAAGCTAGCTACGGAAGATGGCGAAGTTACTCCAAACAATTACAGTCAAGATTTTTCTTGGGATGCTATTTGGGACAGCGAAGTGCAAATTACCGATTTTGGATGGACCGTAGAAATGCGAATTCCATATGCAGCATTGCGATTTCCTAAAGACAAAGTGCAAACATGGGGAATCAACTTTTTTAGAAACATTCGTCGCGATAGACAAAGCTATACTTGGAGTCCAATAGATTCAAATGTTCGAACAACACGAAATCAAAATGGGGTTTTAGAAGGTTTAGAGAATTTAAAAACACCAACTCGCCTATTTTTTATTCCTTATACTTCTTATTATTACGAAAAAAATCAAGCAGGATCAGAAAATAAATTCAAAGCTGGTTTAGACATTAAATATGGAATTAATGATTCTTTTACCTTGGACGCCATTTTGGTTCCTGATTTTGGTCAAACAAAATTCGATAATGTGATTTTGAATCTAAGTCCTTTCGAACAGCAATTTGTAGAAAATCGTCCTTTTTTTACAGAAGGAACCAATCTGTTTAGTAAAGGAAATTTGTTTTATTCTAGAAGAATTGGCGGTCGAACTCGTTTTAATCCATTAGATTATGTTGCTTCCAATGAAACTATAATTGACAAACCTGCAACGGTAAATTTATTGAACGCAATAAAAATTTCAGGAAGAACTAAAAGCGGATTAGGAATTGGCGTTTTGAACGCCGTAACAGAAAAAACACTTGCAACAATTCAGAATGATGCCACAAAAGCAACGAGGAAAGGAATTGTAGAGCCACTGACTAATTACAATATTTTGGTTTTAGACCAACGATTTGGTCAAAATTCATCTGTTAGCTTGATCAACACCAATGTAATTCGAAATGGAAGTTATCGCGACAGCAACACAAGTGGATTTTTGTTTGATTTATACAACAAAAAAAACACTTATAGTTTGTTTGGAGATTTTAAATACGCATACATAGAGACTTCCAAAAGCGGCAATTTTTCGCGACCTTATGTAGATAAAACTGGTAACTATGACGGATACAAAACTTCTTTGTACTTAGAAAAAATAAGTGGTAAAAATCGTTTCCTTTTTGCGGGAAAATATTTTACAAAAAATTACGACATCAACGATTTTGGCTATGCAACACAACGCAATTACCATGCTGTAAATGCTGATTATAATTACCGAATTATCAATCCAAAAGGCATTTTTAATACTTGGCGATTTGATTTGTCGAATGTTGTAGAAATCGAAAATACAACTGGAAAATTACAACTTTTCTACAATAGTGTTTCAACAGAGTTTACAACTAAGGCAAACGATTATTATAAAGCTTATTTGCAAGTCAATGC
>CALPKO020000264.1 GCA_943324165.2 Bdellovibrio sp. ZAP7
ATAAAATTCAAATTCAAAACTTTTATTTTACCATCAAAGAAGCTACAAATAAAAAAATTGAATTAGTAGAATTGGCGATTCGAGATTAAAAATTAAAAAAAATACACATTTTTCGGCAAAATATAATCATACAATTATAATAATTAAATAGATAATTGTATTTTCGCAAACTGAATTAAAAATTAACAATTATAAAAATGGCAGTTTTATCAAAAATTAGACAACGTTCACTACTTCTAATACTCGTTATAGGCTTTTGTCTATTGGCTTTTATCATCGGCGATATTTTTCAAAGTGGCTCATTTAATCAAAGCGGTAGAAATATCGGAAAAGTTAACGGAAAAGAAATAGCTTTCGAAGATTTTAGAATAAAGGTAGATGCCGTTGAAAAAAGCGGTCAAGGAATGACGGCGCCACAAGCAGTAAATAGAGTTTGGGATCAAGAAGTTTCCATTGCTTTGTTAACAGCAGAATTTGAAAAATTGGGATTAGGAGTAGGTGAAAAACAAATTATTGAGGTACTAAAACAAAGTCAAGATATTGGTCAAAATCCAGAATTTTTGAATGATGCAAAACAATTTGACCTTGCAAAATTCCGTGCTTTCTTCAAAAATAATCCACAATCTGCACAGCTATTAAAAGACAGAGAAAAAGACGCAACATTGAATGCGAAATATCAAGCATACAACAGTTTGATAAAATCTGCAATTTATACAACTACTTCAGAAGCAAAATTGAAATATGAAATGGAAAGCAACAAAGTTAACTTTGATTTTGTTTCTGTTTTATATTCAACAATTAAAGACAGTGACGTTAAAATCTCTGATGAAGAAATCGTTGCTTACATGAAAAAAGACGAAAAGAAATATAAAGCTGACGAGAATCGTGAAATCGAATTTGTAACGATAGAAGATAAAGCATCTCCAGAAGATGAAGCAGAAGTTAAAAACGCAATAAATGCAGCTTTGAACGGAAGTATTGTTTTTAATCAAGCAACTGGAAAAAATGATACTTTACCAAGTTTTAAGACAGCAATAAATGTAGTAGAATACGTAAATAACAATTCTGACAGTCCTTATGACTCTACATTTGTAGCCAAAAAAGATTTGCCTGCAGAACATGCTGAAAAATTATTCACATTGGGTGTAGGCGAAATTTATGGTCCATATTTAAATAATGGTAGTTATGCTGTTAGTAAATTGTTAGCTAGACAAGCCGGGGCAACTGCCAAGGCAAGTCATATATTATTAGCTTACAAAGGAGCAATGCGCGCAAATCCATCTGTAACGAGAACAAAAGAAGAAGCTGCTGCGAAAGCAAATGAAATCTTAGCGCAAGTAACGGCAAACCCAGGTGCTTTTTTAATGCAAGCTTTCCAGAATTCTGATGATTCTTCTAAACAACAAGGTGGAGATTTAGGCTATTTTTCCAAAGGTCAGATGACACCAAAATTCAACGATTTCGTTTTTGGAAATCCAATTGGAAAAATTGGGCTAGTTGAAACAGAATTCGGTTATCATATTATTAATGTAACAGACAAGCAAGATGCAGTTCGTTTAGCTACAATTGTTAGAAAAGTACAACCATCTGAATCTACAACAGATAAAGCATATACAAAAGCGGTTAAATTTGAAATGGACGCCAATTCAAAAGCATTTGATGCAGTTGCTAAAGAAGCTAAATTAACAGTGAATCCAGCATTGAAATTGAAAGCTATGGACGAAAGTGTTGGAAGTTTAGGCAATCAAAGACAAATTGTAAAATGGGCTTTTGACAGTAAAACAAATGTTGATGATGTTAAAAGATTTGAAGTTTTGAATGTAGGAAATGTAATTGTCAAGCTAAAAGCAAAAAATCCAGAAGGTTTACTTTCTTTAGTTGAAGCAAGACCAGCTATTGAACCAATTTTAAAAAATAAGAAAAAAGCTGCTTTGATTACTGCAAAAATGAAAGGAAGTTCTTTAGAAGCAATTGCAAAGGCAAATGCAACTGGTGTCCAAACCGCAACTGATTTAACACTAGAGAATGCAGTTTTGCCAGGAGCAGGACAAGAGCAAAAAGTAGTTGGAACAGCGTTTGTTGCTGGAAGCAAAATATCTGCTCCAATCGAAGGAAATTCTGGTGTTTACGTAATCAAAACTAAAAATGTAATTAAAGCGCCAGCGTTGACCGTTTATACTGATTATGTTACAAAATTGAATCAACAAAATGCTCAAGCCTCAGGAAGAGTTATTGGAGCGTTAAAAACCGATGCTAAAATTGAAGACAACAGACAATTGTTTTACTAAAATAAAATACTTAAAAAAAAAATCTCGAAGTAATTCGAGATTTTTTTTGTCTAATATTTAAAAAAATAAAGTTAAAGAGATAACTATTTTTCTTTGTTAACTTTTGCAATATATTTTTCTAAAGCCATTGTCATTGAAGGCGATTCTGGCGAAGGAGCCATTATATCTACTCTCAATCCATGGTCTATTGCTTCTTTTTGAGTAGTACTTCCGAAAACAGCAATTCTAGTATTTTTCTGATCGAAATCCGGAAAATTCATGAACAACGATTTTATTCCTGTCGGACTAAAGAAGGCTAAAATATCATAGTAAACATTTGCCAAGTCCGACAAATCACTCATTACTGTTTTGTACAATGTAGCTTGTGTCCAATCGACTTTAAGATTATTTAATGTTTGCGGCGCATCTGCGTTCAACTGATCTGATGCTGGTAGCAAAAACTTTTCGTCTTTGTATTTTTTTATTAAAGGCGACATGTCAACAAAATCTTTTTGACCGACGTAAATTTTGCGTTTTCGGTAAACTACGTACTTTTGTAAATAAAAAGCAATGGCTTCAGATTGACAAAAATATTTTAGACTTTCTGGCACTTTATAGCGCATTTCATCAGCAACTCTAAAAAAGTGGTCTATTGAGTTTTTACTGGTTAAAATGATAGCTGTAAAGTTGTTCAAATCAATTTTTTGAAGCCGAACGTCTTTCGCATTCACTCCTTCCACATGTATAAATGGCCTGAAATCAACTTTTACTTTATGCTTCTGTTGAAGCTCAAAGTAGGGTGAATTCTCTACCTTAGGCTCCGGTTGTGACACCAAAATTGTTTTCACTTTCATAACTAATTTTTCTAATCCCTAACTTGTTGTAAACCAATAATACATAAAATAGTAAGGTGCTATTTCAAGTGCGCAAAGATATAAAATAAAATAAAACAATTTACCGATTATTAAACTTTGATAAAGTTTTAAAGAATTCAAGTAAGTTATCATATTTATTAATAAAATTGCAATTAAAACTGTATAAATAATATTTATTGATACATTATTATTATAAAAAAGCATAAAATTCATAGGCAGCAACAAAATTCCGATGTATGTGCGGTAGCTAACTTTCTTTAAATTAAATTGTTCCGTAAATTCTTCAATGTTAAATGTTACTGAAATTATTTTTTCTACTAAAT
>CALPKO020000265.1 GCA_943324165.2 Bdellovibrio sp. ZAP7
AAATCACAGTCAAAACGTGGATTATTTCTTTAGAAAATTCGCGTTCAGTTCGTGCTTTAGAAGTCTTTTTAGGTGAAATAAAAATAATTGGCTGCGAAACTTTTTGGGCGGTCATCAATACGAAAATAAGAAGACCAGAACCTTTGGCTTTGCCATTTCAACATTTTGAGTTGTTTCCAAATGATTTTTCCACCAACGAAAGGATTAAAAAAAATATCATCACAAATGAAAATGTACAAACCCATAAACGCAAAATCGTACTTTCGGATCTAGACATTGTAAACCACGTCAATAATGTAAAATATTTAGAATGGTGTTTGGATTTTGCAAATCCCGATAAATTGCTGAAGCAAGAAATCAAATGTTTAAACATGAATTTTTTAAGTGAATTGATGCTGAACGAAGAGATAGCAATTAGTAATGATAAAAATGGGAATTCGGAATCATTTCTAATTATAAAAAGTGGGAAAATTTGTTTTTCGATGGTTTTGGATTGAGTGGGGAATTTATAATTTATTTAAAAAGCATTTATATAAAATGGCAGCAATTATAATAAAACAGATGATCAAGGTTAATTTATTTTTGAAAAGAAATGTACTTTATGCGGTAATTTTCATTCATTTTTTCGCTTCCTGCCAAAGCACTAAAGGATTATCATATAATGATCAAATTGGAACTGAAAATATAATTTCAAGTAAACTTCATAATCAGAATCAAGCAATTAGCGACACAACTTTTGTGAATTTAAAAGATTATAGTTCTGATTTTGTATATGATTTGAAATATGCTACAAATGATAATTTTTTGAAATCAAAAGTATATGATTGTGCCGAATGCTATTTGCGTTTAAAAACGGTTGAAGCATTGATTTACGCTAACAAAAAGTTTATGCAATTAGGTTACAAAATCAAACTTTTTGATTGTTATCGCCCTTTGGATATTCAAAAAAAAATGTGGGAAATTGTTTCAAATCCAGATTATGTAGCCAATCCAACAAAGGGTTCCATTCATAATAGAGGAGGGGCAGTTGACTTGACTTTAGTAGATGAATTTGGAAATCAATTAGACATGGGTACCGATTTCGATTTTTTTGGAAAAGAAGCTGGCCACAACTTTAAACAATTACCAGAAAATGTAATTAAAAACCGAAAGTTATTGAAAAAAATCTTGACAAAAAGTGGTTTTAAAACCTTCGAATCTGAATGGTGGCATTATAATTTGAAATCCGCCACAAAAGATAATTTGGCCAATTTTAAATGGAAATGTGAATAGTTATTCAATGCATTTAAAATTATTAATGAAATAATTCTCTGGATAATAAGTTTCATTATTTAATTCAGATTTTAACTCTTTCGCCATTACATATTCTGTAGAATCAATTCCTGATTTTATTTTTATCAAGCTAATTGGGGATAGTTTTAGTTCTTCAATGCTACCTTTTACAAACATAAAATTGGAAGAGTTTACTCTCGAGTATTTGTTTTCTCCAGGAATTCTAATCATTGTGCCACAATCTGCTTCTTTCGTATGCAACATCGTAATTATTTTTCCATTCATCATTTGTAAATACAATTTAGAATTTTCATCCATACAATTTGCAGCAATAAAACCTTCGCTTTTTTGAATGGTTTGCAGATTTAAGTAGGGCATTCCGTTATCGTTAATTAACGAAAAGAATACGTAGAGGTTTTTGCCAGCAAAGTTTTTCTCATAAACAATGCAACCTTTAGTTGCTTTATAGAATCCCAAACTATCATTCACATTTGTTGATAATTCGCAATCTTTTTGAGCAAAAACGGTTAAATTTAATAATAGAAAACCAACCAAAACTAACTTTTTCATTTATTCAATTTTTTTGCAAATTAAAACTATTTTCTGGTTATCTGCATTTGTTGTAAAAAAACAATATTCATTTCCACCAGATTCAATTTTCCATTTTTGACGAATATTTTCAACAGTCCCTGGAAAGTTGCGTATCGTTAAATTGGCTTTTTTTCGCTCTAAAAATTGTTTCATTTCCTTTTTATTGTAATCAATAACATGAATAATTTCGAAACTTCTTCCAGGAAATGCAATCAATTCGTTTGAAGTATATAAATGAGAATGAGAGTGCAATTTGTTGATTTTAAAAGAATGACTAACCTGATCAAAACCACCTGATTTCATAATCGCAGCATTGGGCTCAAATAAGTATTTTTGAGGCAAATTAAATTTTGAAGGATTTTGATTTTCATTTAAAGTAAAATCAAAAATATCAGTTTTTTCTTTGTTAAAATTGATGGATTTGATAGTAATTGCATCAAGATAATTTTTCTGAATTTCCCAAATCAATTCTTTAACTTCGTTGTCAACTGCCACAATATGAATGTTTTTCACATTTTTTAATTCTGATAATCCAGCGGAAATGTCTAATAATGGCGCAGTTTTTATCAAAATATTTGTAGTGAATGATAGATAATCATTTAGCAATTCTGGTATATTTGGAAGGCAATCTTTCAACCTGAAAACTTTGCCTTTCTCAACGTTTCGCCTAGATGGATCAATGTAAATCCAGTCGTATTGTTGGTTTAAATTTTTAAGTATTTCAAAACTATCTCCAAAATAACATTTAATGTTTTCAGCTTCTAACACTTCAAAATTATGTTGCACTATTTCTGACAGTTCTTTATTCATTTCACAATGAAAAACATTTTTTATTTTTTTAGCAAAATAGAAATCATCTACACCGAAACCGCCGGTTAAATCAATCAATTTTTCTCCCGAAACCAAAGTAGATTTGTACAAAGCCGTTTTTTCAGATGAAGTTTGTTCCACCGAAATTTTACTCGGATAAATAATGTTTTTTGAAGAAAACCAGGTTGGCAATTTGTCTTTGGCTTTTGATTTTGCAGCAATTTGATTGAGAATGTCAATCCAATTTACTGTCGGAAAAGGATTTTTTTTTAATGCCAACTGAGCAACAGAAACGCCAATGTTTTTATTGATAAATAATTGAATATCATTATTTAAAATAGCGTTATTCAAACTAAATGTTTTTGGTAAGTTGTTTAATGATTTTGTTATCTGGCAAAAATTCTTTTCCAAAAACTTTCAAAATTGTAAAAAGTGGAACCGCGATAATCATTCCCACAATTCCGAATAAAAAGCCGGCAATCAGAATCACTAAAAAAATTTCTAAAGGGTGAGATTTTACGCTTTTAGAAAAGATAATCGGTTGACAAACGTTATTGTCAATAATTTGAACAATCCAAAATCCAATTAAAACATAAAGGGTTGTAGGCAAATTTTCAGTTTGAAAATCATTTCCTAAATTGCTAATCATCGTTAAAATCGCCGCTAATAAAGAGCCAATTAGTGGTCCAACATAGGGAATGATATTCAAAATGGCGCACAAAAAAGCAATAACGAATGAATTTTCTACACCAAAAATCAATAAAACGATAAAATATAAAATA
>CALPKO020000266.1 GCA_943324165.2 Bdellovibrio sp. ZAP7
AAACTTTTAATTCGCCCTGTTCTTTTTTTGTTTGATCCAGAAAAAGTGCATTATTTTACTTTTTCATTGATTCGTTTATTGTGTAAAATTCCAGGTCTAAGTTTTTTATTCCAAGCCATTTATGAAGTAGATGATAAAAGATTAGAAGTTGAAATTGCGAGTTTGAAATTCAAAAATCCAGTTGGTTTGGCCGCAGGATTCGATAAAGATGCCAAATTGTTTGAAGAACTTTCTCATTTCGGATTTGTATTCATAGAAGTGGGAACATTAACTCCAAAGCCACAAGATGGTAATCCTAAAAAAAGATTGTTTCGACTTAAAAAAGACAATGCGATTATCAACAGAATGGGTTTTAACAATGGTGGTGTTCTTGCGGCGGTAGATCGATTAAAAACCAATAAAACTGTTTTGATAGGCGGTAATATTGGGAAAAATAAATTAACTCCCAACGAAAATGCCGATTCAGATTATCAGATTTGTTTTGAAGCTTTGTTTGATTATGTTGATTATTTTGTGGTAAATGTAAGTTCGCCAAACACACCAAACCTTAGGGCATTACAAGAAAAAGAGCCTTTGAAGCAACTATTGCAATCGCTTCAAGATAATCATTTTCAAAAAAAAATACCCAAACCAATCTTTTTAAAAATCGCTCCCGATTTAACAAACGAACAACTTTTAGACATCATTGAAATTGTAAATCAAACAAAAATTGCAGGTGTAATTGCAACAAATACAACCATTTCTAGAGAAAATTTAAAATCTGATAATAAATTAGAAACAGGCGGATTATCCGGAAAACCATTAACGAAAAGAAGCACGGAAGTAATTCGTTTTCTTTCACAAAAAAGCCAAAAATCATTTGCTATAATTGGAGTTGGAGGGATTCATTCTGCGGAAGATGCAATAGAAAAACTGAATGCTGGCGCTGATTTAATTCAACTTTACACAGGCTTTATTTATGAAGGTCCAGCTTTGGTAAAATCTATCAATAAGGCCATTTTGAAATCTAAAAATTAGACTATTGCATTTAATGGTGCTTTAAAAAGAGGCAATATTATTGCTTTTTCTATCTTTTCTGACACTTGCCGAAATTATACATAGGTGTTCCCTTTTTGTGAATAGGGTTGTAGAGATAAAGTCTGTTCTCGCCCATTAATCATTTTTCACAACATGAATTTATAATAGAGCAAATTTTTTTTATCATAGACGGTTCGATAAATTTAGCTTAAATACCTTCTTAATACCCAAGCCATAGTTTCGTGCTGTTGCATCAATCCAGTATAAAAATCTGCCGTTCCTACGTCTTTATTATAATCACATTCATCAATATTTTTGCGAAAGTCTATAATTATTTCTTCATGGTCAGAAAGCAATTCTTGCAACATTTGCTTTTGATCCGGATATACATTTGGAAATTCTTTGATAGATGTAATTTTCAAAAATTCACTTAAAGTCCCAATTGTTTTTCCACCTAATTTGTTGATTCGTTCAGCGATTTCATCGATAGTTTCCTCCAATTCAGTATATTGTGCTTGAAACAATTTGTGCAATTCCATAAAACTTTCACCCGAAACATTCCAATGAAATTTTCTAATTTTGGTGTAAAGTGTAACTTCATCAGCCAATGATTTAGCTAACAAATCGATGATGTTTTTGAGGTGATTTTCTGAAATTCCGATATTTGGTTTCATATTTTTTATTTATATATTTTACCAAATTTCTGCAATTCAAAAGTAATTACGTTTATACTATTTCTTTAAATTTTTATAAAATTGAAGCTATTTCTATTTTAAAATTCATTAATCCAATTGAATTTTTCAATGATAATTTTTTCTTTATCAGTTTTGATGTAATTCAAAAAGGATTTTGCCACTGGTGAAAATTTTTTGTTTTTATGCCAAATTAAATGCCATGTCGATGTTATCGGAAATCCTTTTACAGGAATGATTTGTAAAAGTCCACTATTGAGTTCGTTTTTTATTCCAATTAACGGCATAATAGAAAAACCAAGCCCAGCAATAACGGCTTGTTTTACCGCTTCATTTGAAGTTAATTCCATTTTTTTATGAACAGGCAAGTTATTTTCTTCAATGAATTTCTCCATCACAAGTCGTGTTCCAGAACCTTTTTCTCGATAAATTAATGGCAGATTTTCAAAAACTGACTTGTTATACAATTTCAAATTGAATTTCTCAGATGGATTTCCGACTAGGTACAATTTGTTTTGCATCAATTCTACTTTGTCAACAATCAGATGATCAGGCAAAACCGATACTAACGAAAAATCAACTTCATTTTTTTCTAAACTTTCAATCACTTTTGCTTTGTTGGTTACGTCAAGAAACAATTCGATTTCTGAATTTACTTTTAAAAAGTCGGTCAAAAAATAAGGCATAATGTACTTTGCCGTAGAAACAATCGATATTTTCAATCTGCCCGAAAGTTGCCCTTTAAAGGCAAGAGTTTTGTAGTTTATCGCATATACTTCATTTAAAATATTCTGTGCTGCTAGTGCAATTTCATTGCCAAAATCAGTGACATACAGTTTCCTTCCAATTATTTCCGTGAGTGGAATTTCAAATTGATCTTGAAAGTTTTTCAATTGAATAGAAACAGCAGGTTGTGTCAAGAAAAGTGCTTCCGATGCTTTTGTGATGCTTTTTAGTTCAGTAATTTTTAAAAATACCTGAAGTTGATGTAATGTATAATTCATAAAATATGTTTATGTTAATTATTACAAATATAAATAATAATATATCATTATTACCCTGTAGTTTTGCTCCATCAAATTTTTAATATTTAAATCATGACAAGAATCACAGTTGCAAAGGGAGATGGAATTGGTCCAGAAATTATGGACGCTACATTAGAAATTATTAAAGCTGCAGGTGCAGTAATAGAAATCGACGAAATTAAGGTTGGTGAACAAGTTTACCTTTCTGGAAATACATCAGGAATAGCCAATGAATCTTGGGATATCATTCGAAAAAACAAAATTTTTCTAAAAGCGCCAATTACTACACCGCAAGGTGGAGGTTACAAAAGTTTAAATGTTACCACAAGAAAATTCCTCGGTTTATATTCAAATGTTCGGCCGTGCACAAGTTTATTTCCTTTTGTTGATACAAAACATACTAAAATGGACATTGTTATTGTGCGTGAGAACGAGGAAGATTTGTATGCTGGAATAGAACACCAACAAACCGATGAAGTGGTACAATGTCTAAAGATAATCAGTCGTCCGGGTTGTGAGAAAATTGTACGTTATGCTTTCGAGTACGCTAAACAATACGGAAGAAAGAAAGTGACTTGTTTCACTAAAGACAATATTATGAAACAAACAGATGGTTTGTTTCATCAAGTTTTTAATGAAATTGCAACTGAATATCCTGAAATAGAAAATGAACATTGGATAATAGATATTGGCGCAGCTAAATTAGCAGATACACC
>CALPKO020000267.1 GCA_943324165.2 Bdellovibrio sp. ZAP7
AAAAAATGAGGTACAAAGTTCCACAAAATGAGTAAAGACAAAATCGTATTGGTTCTTTGCAAAATGATTCAAAAAATAGTTTTCTACATTAGCATAATTACTTTCAAAAAGAGTGAAGTTTTTATAATCACCATGATTTGATGTGTTAGGAAAAAACCAATGGACCTCAATATTGTTTGCTTTACATTTTTTATCAAACAACCAAAAAAAATAGTCCATGCCTCCTACTCTTTCGGGCAAAAGCTCATAGTTGCAAATAACTGCAATTGTTTTTATTGGTTGCTCCATCCCTGTAATGTCTTCACTATTCTTTTACTCGTTCCTTCTAGTGGTGCGCCAACTTGGAGGTTTACGAATTGTTTTCTTTTTTCTGAATCATCTTTAGGATTCTTTACATAATGATTTATGGAGGAAATTAATTCATCTTTATTGAATACAATCCTTGTAGATTTACTTTCTATAACATTCATGATATGCACAAATTTCAAAAACCTTCGATCATCATATAAACCATTAGTAGCATTGCCAAAAACGGTATTAATTACAGGCTTATCAAACTGCATAAAATCTAAACTCATAGTAGAAAGCATATTAATATTTACATCTGTATGCTCAACAAGTGCTATCAAATCTTTACCATCTTCATAACTTGGCACCCTTTGAGACCATGGCTCTTGATGACCTTCTCTGGACAAACTCCATTTGGGATAATTCCATTTGATGAGTGGAAATCTTTCAACTATTTTTTTAAATCGAATAGGATCTTCAGCTGGCGAGGTTCTCACTAGAAAATTTAAATCTTCAATAATTTTGTTTTCAATAGCATACGCAATAGTTTCTATATACAATTCATCATTTCTACTGGTGGAAATATCGCCACAACTGAAACAGATTGTTTTTTTTGAAGCATCTAAATTGAATTTTGTATAAAAAGATTCTTTTGATGTTTTGTATCTATCAAGCACATAGGGTTCAAATTGTGGTGTTCCCACAATTTCTATAGTATTTGGAAGTATTGATTTATAAAAATGTAGCAGTTCGTCTTTCATCAACTGGCTCCAAACCAAATAATAATCAAAATTACCCGCCATTCTTCCTTTTGAGGCTAGATTATCCCAACTGAAAATAAAAGCGGCAGTTTTTAGCTTTAATTTCTCGGCAGCAAAAATGAGTGGCGCAATAAAAGGCGGTCTTTGATGTGTAAAAAACAAAACATCAACTTTCTCTTCTTGCAATATGCTGAGATACTGTTTTGTAATAGCATTGTTTTTAAATGAGTATTGCTGTAGTTTATTGAATCGTTGAATCCATTTTTCGGAATGAAAAAAAGTGGTTATCAAAAAAGCTAAACGAGTTGAAAATCCTCTTATGGAAATGGCTTTTGTATAGTTAGAATGCAAATTATCTAAAATGCCAAAGTTGTCATTTTTATGACATTGCAAATGGGCTAACTCTTTGTTTTTTCTAAAAAACCAAGTAGGAAATTTTTCTTCAAAAACAGTTAATTCAATAATTTTAGCTTTTTTATGCAATCCTTCAAAAACGTGAGTAGGCAAACAGGAAAAAATAACCACTTCGTCAAAAGTATTTTCTGCTTCGAGCAAAAAATCGCTCAAAACAAAGTTTCTAAACCCAACGCCATCAGTAATTACAACTCCAATTTTTCTCATTTCAATACTAATTCTTACTTTTTTAATAGCTACGCAAATAAACAACAATTACAACAATTACGAAAACTTACAATAACCCTTTAAAAGAATTAAAACTAAAAATAAAAGCTTCTATCGCATCAACTGGGCGGCATTAATCCATTGCCAAATGTGAAAACTACTTTGATTATCGCCTTTGTAAAACAAATCAAGTTCGTGTTGTAATACTTTTTTATCAAACCAAGGATGTTGCATTAGGGTTGCTATTTCAGCAATGACCCAATCTTTCAAATCCTCAGAAAGCCATTCGCGTTGTGGGGTTTGCAACGGTCTTTTTGGTGCCAGTACTAAATCTTTTTGCAAAAACTTTTCGGCTATTTTACGCAACATCCATTTTTGAACACCATCTTTTATTTTAAAATTTTTTGGACGACTAAAAACATATTCTACCAATTCATAATCTAAAAAAGGTTCGCGTAATTCTGTACCATACAACATTGAAACTCTATCATTGAAACGCAAAGCACGTGGAATTTTGGTATAAAACAAATCACGATATTGTAAATTCAACAAATCGTCTTCAAATGGTTTTGGATAGCTTGTTTTATGATACTCATTTGCAAAATCTTTGTCTAGAACATTTGTTCTAAATGGCGATTTAGAAACACCTTGAATAGTATTTTGATTGTTATTTAAATAATAATCATACCCCGCCCACGCTTCGTCAGACCCCTGCCCATCGAGCAAAACTTTTACTCCTTTTTGACTTGCTGCCTGAAATATTTTAGAGTAAGCAAGGGTTGGAATTCCGCCATAAGGCTCTGCTTGATGCAAAGCCATTTTCAATGCTAAATCTGGAATTTCACTAGCAGCAATCGGACAAATATTTAGATGATACTGTCTGTTTTCTAACATGGTTTTTACCCAAGGTAATTCATCATAACGCTCGTCATTAGTAATAAACGTAAACGCTTCGATCGTAGATTTATCAATATTTTGCTGGTCAATTAGCGCTAATAATATACTCGAGTCGAGACCTCCACTCAAGTTAAAACCGATTGGTACATCGGCTCTAAATCTCAAATTGATAGCTTGCAACAGTAAATTGGTAATATACTCTTCTTCGTTATTTTGAAAGATATTTTGTAAATGAGGGGTTCGATCTTCAAAATGATACCATTTATTAATTTGCAAATGATTGTCTTGCAATGTCAAATAATGTCCAGCTTCAAGTTGTTGTATCGAGTTCCAAAAAGTTTCATTAGGCAAACCATAACTTCCTTCCGAAAAGAAATTTAACCAAACAGTATCATTTGGTTTTTTTTCTACACCAGCGGCGAAAATGGTGTTAATCTCAGACGAAAAAATAAAATTCTCATTATAAAAAAAATAGTAGAACGGTTTCACTCCAAATCTATCTCGAGCAGCGAATAGCGTTTGTTCTTTTTTATTCCAAATAGCAAAAGAAAACATACCATTGCATTTCTCCAAACAGCTTTCACCCCAATTTATATAAGCATTCAATAAAACTTCGGTATCAGAATGTGTTCGGAAATAATGCTTAGATTGAAGTTCTTTTTTCAATTCAATATAATTATATATTTCGCCATTAAAGACCAAAATATAATTGCCGCAATCACTAGTAAAAGGTTGATTGGCATTGCTAGAAAGGTCGATTATACTTAAACGATTATGTCCAAGCACAATTTTTGTATCAACAGTATAGAAATCTGAATAATCGGGTCCGCGATGTTTTTGCGTTTCCAACATTCGCAACATAATTTGCTCATTGGCTTTTTGA
>CALPKO020000268.1 GCA_943324165.2 Bdellovibrio sp. ZAP7
AAATGGATGTTTTTTGGAATGAAGCGAAGCGGCTGTAGGCAATAGCAATTTCAATGGCAATTTCAATGAGAAATTATTAAAAGATAGTATAAACATAACTTTCAATAATTTTAAAAAACACATAAATAACTACTTTTGTAAAAAATCTCTTCATGAAAAAAATAGTATTGTTTTTTGCACTACTTGCGCTTTGTAATTTAAATGCCCAAAAACGTCCAAAATTAGTGATTGGAATTGTGGTTGATCAAATGAAAATGGAATATTTATACCGCTTTCAAGATGATTTTTCTGCCAATGGTTTCAAGCGATTGATGAACGACGGATATGTGTTTTCTAACACGCACTTCAACTATATGCCAACTTATACAGGGCCAGGTCATGCTTCGATTTATACAGGCACAACGCCTTCGGTTCATGGCATTGTGGGCAACGATTGGTTTAACAGAAGCACTGGTAAAGACATATATTGTACTGAAGACGAAAATGTAAAAACCATTGGTGATGGCGACAGTAAAGAAGGAGAAATGTCTCCAAAAAACCTGCAAAGCACTACTATTACAGACGAATTGAAACTCGCTACCAACTTTAAAGGCAAAGTAATTGGATTAAGTTTGAAAGACCGAGGCGCGATTTTACCGGCAGGGCATTTTGCTAATTGGGCATTTTGGTATAGCAAAACGGGTAGTTTTATTTCGAGCACTTTTTATGGTTCAAAATTGCCTGAGTGGGTGACTACTTTTAACAATGAAAAACACTATGCAACCTACTTAAACCAAAATTGGAATTTACTCAAACCAATTGAAACCTATAACGAAAGTTTGCCCGACGACAATCCTTATGAAGGTAAATTATATGGTGCTAAAACACCTACATTCCCGTATAATTTGAAAGTAATGTATGAAAAAAACGATGCTGGCGTTTTGCGTTCTACACCGTTTGGTAATAACATTTTGGCCGATTTTGCTATGAAAGCCATCGAAAGTGAAGCACTTGGAAAAGATGACATCACCGATTTTTTAACCATAAGTTTTTCGTCAACAGATTATGTTGGTCACGTTCTCGGACCAAGATCGATAGAGTTGCAAGACACTTATTTGCGACTTGACCAAACGCTTGCTGAGTTACTGAATTATTTGGATAAAAATGTGGGTAAAGACAATTATTTGTTGTTTCTAACGGCTGATCATGCGGGTGCAGAAAATGTAAGCTACCTAAAAGACAATAAATACAATGTAAAAAATATAAGTCCAAAAGACATTGTTGCTAATCTCAAAAAATTCTCTAATGAGACTTATGGAACTGATTTAATTTTAAATTATTCGAATTTCAATTTGTTTTTTGACAAAGGAAAAATGAAAACTTCTAATTTAGAATTGACCAAAATAAAATCTGATTTTAAATCCTATTTAATGCAACAAGATTATGTGAAACGGGTTTATACTGAAGAAGAAATTTTAGCTTCAACTGGTAATGATTTCTATTTGAATTTCATTAATAAAGGTTATGATGTTACCCAAAATGGCGATTTAGTAATTTTAGACAAACCAGGATTTATTGAATACCCAAGCACAGGAACTTCACATGGAACACCCTACAGTTACGACACCCATGTTCCTTTAATTTTTTATGGCTGGAACATTCCTAAAGGAGAAACGGCAGACCGAAAAGTAATTACTGAAATCGCACCCACTTTGTCTCAAAAACTTAAAATTCCGTTCACAAATGGTACGGAAGCCGAAGTTTTATTAGAGATTTTGGATATTAAATAGGGTGAAAGCTGGGAGTTGGTTCTGCAAAGACTTTAGAAAAACGGAATTTTTAAAAAGAAAGATAAATTGACAAAATAGAATTAGCTTTCGCTCAATCAAAATAACCTTTGGCTCCAGTAGAATAAGCTTTGGCTCAATCAAAATAAGCTTTGACGCAATCAAAATAAGCTTTGACGCAATCAAAATAACCTTTGGCTCGAATGAAATAAGCTTTGGCTCAAGCAAAATAACCTTTGGCTCAAGCAGAATATGTAATTGATGAAGTGAAATTAACGTCTTAAAAAATGATAGTTGTAAGACAGAAAACCAAACTAGCAACAGCCGTTTATTTCAATGGCGTTTGCTTGGGAATTATTTAAAAAACACGATGATTATTAAAAGTTATTTTTATATTTTCGAACGCCAATATCGTACTAAAAGTCAATAAAAAAAAGGTTCTAGAAGTTGCGAGCAGGAGATGTTAGTTTAGGGATATTTTACCTTTCTCAAAAAAAAATTGGGAGCATAATTAGTTTTAAACCTAATAGTACTCCCAATTTTATTTCAATTTTTCTAAAAACTACTTTCCTGGTATAGCTTGTAAAATTTCAACTTCAAAAATGATGTTTGCATTTGGTGGAATCACCGCACCAGCACCTCTTTCGCCATAACCTAATTTTGATGGAATGAAAAAAGTGGCTTTGTCTCCAAAGGACAAATAACCTAACCCTTCTAAAAATCCAGGTATTAAGCCACCTTTGTTGCCAATTTCGAATGGAAATGGTTGGTATCCGTTTTGTTTTGCACGATTTTCATCCCATTTTCCGTAAGTTTTGTTCACTTCTTCGTAACTGCTATCGAATAACGTTCCATCTTCTAAATATCCAGCATAATGCACATATACTGTTGTTTTATCGGCTGGTTTTTCGCCATTACCTTTAATAATTGCATATTCTAATCCTGTATCAGATTTGGTTGCAGTGGTCCTAACTTGAGCTAGCGTTTTTACTTTTTCTGCCATAACCGAACCATATTTTGAAGCATAGGCCTTTTTTGCTTCAGCAGCAGCTTCATTTTGCTTTTTCAAAGCTTCTTCTTTTTCTAATGCTTGTTTTTTGTCATCATCTCCTTTGTTTCCATAATAGCTAGAAAAAACTTTAACAGCATCAAATTTGTTGGCATCAGCACCTTTTCTAACAATCGTAATCGATTTGATTACATCGTCTTGAACAATCGCATTGATTACTTCCATTCCTGATACAGAGTGACCAAAAATCGTATGTTTTCCGTTTAACCAAGGTGTATCTTTATGTGTGATAAAAAATTGACTTCCGTTGGTACCTGGTCCAGAATTAGCCATAGACAAAATTCCACCTTTATCGTGCACTAAATCTGTAAATTCATCTTTAAATTTATAACCAGGGTCACCAGAACCATTTCCTAAAGGATCTCCACCTTGAATCATAAAATCTTTAATTACGCGGTGAAATTTCAATCCGTTGTAGAAAGGTTTTCCTTTCAAATCTGCTTTGACATAAGGATTTGTTCCTTCCGCTAATGCAATAAAATTGGCAACTGTAATAGGCGTTTTCTTATATTCTAACTGAACTGTAATTTTTCCCTTTGAAGTTTCGATATCAGCATAAATTCCATCATTTGAATTTGATGTTGCCATTTTAGGAGTCGATGACGTTTTTGTG
>CALPKO020000269.1 GCA_943324165.2 Bdellovibrio sp. ZAP7
ATCGACAAACATGAGTGGCTTGACCAATGGATAGCCTTGCAATCTTACAGTATTTAAATTACAGGAATTTACGTTCTCTGCAACTGTTAACAATGGATCTTTTTCCTGGGCAATATTGAGCTTTATAGCAAAATAGGTAAGACAACAGAAAAAAGCAATAAAAATAATGGCGTATATAAAAGGTATTCTTTTTTTTAAAATTCTTTGCATGGTTGATTAAAATAAGCTGTTTAAAATTTGGTTTGCGAAAGTAATCAATTAATATTAACAACTTGCATTATAAAAACCCTACCGACGTTATGAATAAGTTAATTTTTTAAAGTTACTTTATGTATTGCTTCCTCATTTTTGCAACCAGTTAATTTAGCGATACCTACATGTGATTGATATAAATTTACGCCGCAATTACATAACCATTTTTACAGTTAAAAATTGCAATTTTGACTAACAAACTAAAAACCGAGATTAATGAATACCGATAAAAGGATAGGCATATACTTAGACCATTTTCAAGCACATTTCGTTAATTTTGACGGTGATGCAGAAAATTTTGACAAGATAGATTCCGATTTTGACCATTTTGAAAAAGAAAAATCATTGTCGAAATCAGAAAGTGGAATGCACAATAAAGAGCAAAAAGAGTTAGGTGCTTTTTTTAAAAAAATTATCAAAGTGATATCTAACTATGATGATGTTTTACTTTTCGGACCAACCGATGCAAAAGTCGAATTATTCAATTATTTGCGATCAGAACACAAGTTCGACAAAATAAAAATGGAAGTCAAAAACTCAGATAAATTGACTGAAAACCAAAAATTGGAGTTTGTAAAATATCATTTTAAAACCGTTTTGAACTATAAATAGGTTGACAATTCAAAAACCAATTGTGCAAAATCGTTTACAGTTTGGATTCCTGAAGCAATTAATATTGCTAACAATAGTAATAGTTTGATTGCAATTCTGAGTAAAAATACACTAATATGGAAAACGATAATCTAGGTTCAAAAAAAATGAACAATAAACAAAGTATAAACGATGATTCAATGAATTTGAATCACGATTATCAATCGGGAAGTTTGTTGCGATCAGAATTAGAAATTGATGAAAAAGGAAATAAAAAAAGCGTAGATAGGGCACGAAACAACAATCCAAACGACGAAATTTACAAAAGTAAAACCAATAAAAAAATAAGTGCAAAACCAAGCATCGCCTCTGATGCAGCTGGCAAGAAAATGGTTGAAAACCAAGATAAAAATTCAGATATAGCACCGGATCGTTTGTCGATTCCCGAAAATGATGCGCTCGAATAACGTTGAGCGACTTAATATTTTCAAGATAGTAATCATAACAGGTAAGAAATCTAAAATTGTGCTCCGACCAATTAAATTTATGATTATAAGCTAAAATAATGCCTTCTCTGATGCTTCGGACTCAAAATCTAATCTTTCGGACTTCTATTTTAAATATTCGGATTAAAAAATTCAATCTTTTGATAACTATTTTAATAAATTTGACCCTGTTACTAATACTACTGACGCCTGATTATAGGGGTCGGACTGCTGTTTGTGCTCATATAACTGAAATTTTGGTGTTTCTGTATTTTTTTCGGAATATAACAAATCTTAAAACAAAAAATCAGCGTTAATCAGTTTAATCTGCCCCTTCCGCGTTCCAACAATCAAAAAACAAAATCCTATATTTGCATCAATCAAAACCCAAATCCTAAATCAAAAATCTACAAATCGTTAATCTACAATCTAAAATCCCATGTCTTCACACCACATCGTCCGCGACGACCAAGAACCAGCTTTAATAATTGCCAACGGAGCATCTTGTTCCGAAGAGCTTTTGGGTCAGTTGCTCGAATGGTCGCCACTGGTTGTTGTGCTTGATTCTGCTATCGAGCGAGTAGTCAATTTAGGTATAAAAGTAGATGTGTTGCTAGGCGATTTCGACCGCAATTTTGAATTAGATTTTTATAGTGAAAGTCAATTTCCCATCGAAATCATTCACACCCCAGACCAAAACAAAACCGATTTAGAAAAAGCATTCGATTATCTAATACAACGGAAAATACCTGCTGTAAATGTGGTTTGGGCAACAGGCAAGCGCGCCGATCACACCATTACTAATTTAACCAACATTGTTCGCTACAGAAATTTACTAAAAATAGTAATCCTTGACGACCATTCGAAAGTGTATCTATTGCCTATTAAATTCGAAAAATGGTATACCAAAAACACCATCATTTCTTTAATTCCGATTGGAAAAGTAACAGCAATTACCACTGAAAATTTATTCTATCCGCTTCAAAATGCTGAGTTAAACATTGGTTATAGTACCTCGAGTAGCAACCATGTTGCCGAAGACGGCATCGTAAAAATCGAACACAAAACCGGTGATTTATTAATGATGGAATGTATTGATTAATTACATATCCAACAATCATAAATTGATTTTTACAATAAGCTAATTGATTTAAAATAAGTACAAATTCCGCTACTCTAAGTTCCAATAAAATTTACCTTTTATGAAATTTCCAATAATAAAAATCCTGTCAGAAGAATTACTTTCTAAAAATCGGTATTTGCTCAATAAATTTACCTTTGAAATTCAAATTAATGAAAATAAAATTCAAAAACAAGTGCGTGAGGTGTATGACCGAGGAAATGGTGCAACAATTTTACTTTACAATAAAACCAAGAAGACAATCATTTTAATCAAACAATTTAGGTTTCCTACTTATTTAAATGGCAATAAAACCGGAATGTTGATTGAAACTTGCGCTGGAATTTTAGAACAAGAAAATGCTGAAGAGTGCATCAAACGCGAAACCGAGGAAGAAACAGGTTTTCAAATTGACAAAGTCGAAAAACTTTTTGAGGCCTATATGTCGCCTGGTGCGGTAACCGAAATCATTCATTTTTTTAAAGCAGAATATTCATCGGATATGAAAATTTCTGAAGGTGGTGGTTTAATCTCAGAGCAAGAGAACATTGAAGTGATTGAATTGCCTTTTGATTATGCCTACAAAATGATTGCCACCGGCGAAATAAAAGATGCCAAAACAATCCTGCTTTTGCAATATGCAAAAATCAATAATTTAATAGTTTAACTTCCGTGAAATGAGGAAAATATCTTATTTCATTTATAAATTGGAATGACTATATTTGCACCCGATTTAAAAATAATGAAAGCAAGAATAGTTACAGAAAAAAACAATCTTCATCCAAGAAATCTGCACCGATTTGGTTATGATTTTGACGAATTAGTCATTAGTTTCCCGGAATTAAAACCATTTGTTTTTACGAATGAATTCGAAACAAAAACCATAGACTTCAGTAATTCACTTGCGGTAAAAGCGTTGAACAAAGCACTTTTAATGACCAATTACAATATTTTAAATTGGGAGATTCCTCCCGATTATCTTTGTCCGCCGATTCCTGG
>CALPKO020000270.1 GCA_943324165.2 Bdellovibrio sp. ZAP7
ACTTAAGTTTTTAAATATCATTTTCTTTCGCAACCGATAGGTTTTATAGTGTCACATAATCCCAAAATAGGAATTCATGCAGCTCAAAAATTGTTTCTACTCCTCACGACTAGGTCATTTTTTGGTTTGAACTACGGAATTTTGTTTTATTATGCGGTATAAAAATTTCCTTTGGGTCGATTGTTAGATTATTCGGTTGATAGCATCTGAAATAAATTCAGATTGACAAATAGTGAACGTTTTTTGGAAAGACTAAACTAAAACAAGAAGAAAACTCCGACAGCATTTTAAACGCTGTCGGAGTTGAAAACGAATCTGAAATAAATTCAGATTAATAAATCGATGGTTTCTTTTTTTAGGCTCTCGCCCACCGTATATTTGTATTCTTTGCTAAAACTCTTGGTAAACTCAAAAATACCTAATAGCAAATCGTAGGTGCTTTTATAAACTGGTAAGTCTGAATGTAATTTCATTTTTATAAAAATTGACCGCTGCGCGGTATTGCTTTTTCAAAGGGTTGAAGGGTATTAATCCCTGAGGCAGCGAACTGAGAAACCGGCTGTCTTAGCTTTGAGGTATCTGTAGACAGTGCCGCCGTAGTAATACAGGTTGCGGGACCAGGCGTTCGCTGTGTCGAGCTCTGACGAACTCCACCAGAAACCGTCGTAGCGAATGTTGGCGAATGTCCCGTCGTAGTTGCGATAACCTCCCGGAAGACCTGTAAAACCACTGCTATTGGTAGCGTCTGTGTTGGGGCTAATCCAATGCGCTGTGCCTGTTTCTTTCATCTTGCCTCCTGCAACACTTTCGCCGCCTAAACAAGTAGTTAAAGTAGTCCATTCGGCGTCTGTAGACACATGCCAACCCGTTGGTGCAAGCTTTTTTCTTAATGTTGGGTTGGCTAAAGAAGCAGCATCATAAATACCTGCGGCTGCATACCGGTTGTATAATTTGCCATAAGTAGCATTATTGCCAGCATCATTGTTATAATAACACCAGGCACCTGTGGTTAGATTTGCCCATGCCGTTGGGTCGGTTACTTGGGGTATAATCGTGCCATCGCTGTAAGTGGTAACATCAAGGTTTTTGGTTGCCCATACTTGGGTGCAAATAGTTACATTTGGTAAATTTACAACTGGTCGTTTAAAAGTAATACTGTCTATATCAACAGGTTTTATGGACTGTTTAATTACTAAATTTCCTGCTTTCCAAACATAAAGTGTGTCTTGGGTAGTTTGCCCTTGTGTTATTGCAACTAAAAATAAGCTTAGTAAAAGATATAAATGTTTCATAATTTATTGTTTTAAAAATTTAATAGTTTGTGTTTGGTTGTTTGAGGTAATTCTGCAAAAATACATCCCTTGAGGTAATGCTGCAATAACTACTTGTGGTGTGTTTTGTTCTAGCACTACTCGTCCTTCTAAAGAAATAATTTCAAGATGCGAAATAGTTTGAGTTGCGTCTTCATTAGTAATATTCAAAACAGTAGTCACAGGATTTGGATATACATAGAAACTGTTTTTAATTAATTCATGAGTGGGTGTTGCTAATGTTAAATCAGTGAAATTTAAATACCGATTGCCAGAAAGGGGAAATGTAGCGTTAGAACCACTGGTGTTAGTTACTACTAAATTGCCACCCGAAAAGGTAAGGTTCTTGATAGTTGCTACACTATAAGCTTCTTGCGCTCCAGTTATGGGTCGCACATACATCGTTTGGGCTTTCATCCTCGAAATAACTGCTCCAAAAAGGAGTAACACCATAAAAATTTTTGCTTTCATAATTTGTTTATGTGTTCTAAAAATTAGTTTTTTTGCTTTTTCTCAAAACAAAAACCGTTAGTTTTAATAAATATAAGTGCAAAAGTAAACAAATTTAACCCAACTTACGCATAAGGCTATAAGCTTTAAGCAAAAAAACTAGACTTTCAATAAATACAAAAAATTGATTTTAAGCAAATTGGCATATTGCCTTTTGCCTAAAGCATAATGCAGGTTTAATATACTAAATCAAAAAATTGAATGAAAAATTATTCACCATCAACACTATATGTATAATTTTTAGGTAGTTATAACAGCTGCGTTTTCAAAAAAAAGACTTTTTTTGCCACAGATTAAAAGGATTAAACGGAGTAAACAGATTTTCCAAATAACCGAATCAACGAATAACCAAATCAACAATTAAACGAATTAATGATTAATTTTTTTTTTCACCAATAAAGGAATATAAGTGCGTTAAAGTAATGACGTAATTATGAAAAAGAAGGTTATGGGGAAGCAAAATGTCTAGCCCTGATAGAAGTGAAAATCCTCTTGCCTTTTCCTTTAAAAGCAAAAGATTGCAACGGATAGCAGGAAATAGCTCCAAATTAAACAAGAAAAAGCAGCACAAAATAAATTGCGCTGCTTTTTCTATTTATTATAAGATTGAAACAATTAAGAATTGAAAGTTTATTTACGAACCCTTCAATTTTTTAATTATTAAATCTTTAAATTAATTACTTATACTTTGATTTCAACTTCAACTCCACTTGGCAGCTCTAATTTCATTAAAGCGTCAATTGTTTTTGAAGAAGAAGAATAAATGTCGATCAATCTTTTGTACGACATTACTTCGAATTGTTCTCTAGCTTTTTTATTTACGTGCGGAGAACGCAATACTGTAAAAAGTTTTTTATGTGTAGGTAACGGAATTGGACCAGTTACAACAGCTCCAGTACTTTTTACTGTTTTTACGATTTTTTCAGCTGATTTATCAACTAACATGTGATCGTAAGATTTCAATTTTATTCTGATTTTTTGACTCATTTTCTTTAGAATTAAGCGTTTCCTTTTGCTTTTTTGATAACTGCTTCTGAAATATTAGAAGGTGTTTCGGCGTAGTGTGAAAACTCCATTGTTGAAGTTGCACGTCCAGAAGACAATGTTCTTAATGTAGTTACATATCCAAACATTTCTGATAATGGCACATCTGCTTTGATGGTTTTTGCACCATTTCTGTCACCCATGTCATTCACCTGACCTCTACGACGATTGATATCACCTACGATATCTCCCATGTTTTCTTCTGGTGTAATAACTTCCATTTTCATGATAGGTTCCAAAACAATCGCTCCTGCAGCTTTCGCTACTTCTCTATAACCCATTCTTGCAGCTAATTCAAATGAAAGCGCATCAGAATCTACTGGGTGAAAAGAACCGTCTAATAAAGTTACTTTCAAACTATCAACTTGGTATCCTGCTAAAGGACCCGTTTTCATAGCTTCACGGAAACCTTTTTCAACAGAAGGTATATATTCTTTAGGAACGTTTCCTCCTTTTACCTCATTCACAAATTGTAATCCTACAGGAATTTTACCGTCCACTTCATCAGCAGGCTCTAATTTAAATACGATATCACCGAATTTACCACGACCACCAGATTGTTTTTTGTAAGTTTCT
>CALPKO020000271.1 GCA_943324165.2 Bdellovibrio sp. ZAP7
ATTGACAAAGAAATCTATCTAACTAGACCCTTTATTTGGTAAAGTGTGTTTTTCAACAATTCGTTTTCCATCGGATTTAACTCCATCTGTTTTGCGTATGTTCCAAAAGAAATCACTCGAGAATTTTCTAGCTTCCTCTAAATTTACAATCGGCGAAGGATAATCCCTACCAATTTCAAAATCATAAAGCATTTGTTCAATCGGAGTCAATTTCCATGGTTCATGGACGAATTCGATTGGGATATTTGCCAATTCTTTGACCCATTTTTTTATAAAAAGGCCAAACGGATCATGTTCGTAAGAATTTTTTACTGGACTGTAAACACGCAAAGTATTGATTCCAGTAACGCCAGCTTGCATTTGAATTTGTGGATAATGTATACCAGGCTCAAAATCTAAGAATTGTTGAGCCAAATGTGGACTACAATTTTGCCAAGGTTGAAACAAGTGATGCGTGTAAAAAGAAACCACCAATGCCCTCATTCTAAAGTTTAAATAACCTGTTTCGTTCAAACAGCGCATACAAGCATCAACTAGTGGAATACCAGTATTTCCAGTAATCCACGCTTGGTGATAAGACTGATTTACAGTTTGGTTCAAATTCCGATATCCTTTGTTTACACTAACAAATTCCATAGAACATTCCATTTCAAACTTTTGAATAAAATGGGCTTGCCAACGCAAACGAGAAGCGAAATTATCTATTTGCCGTACATTTTTTTTCTTTTCACGAAATTCCATTGCACGGTGGCAAATCTGCTTCATTGATAGATTTCCCCAAGTAATATACGGCGAAAGCCTGCTACAACTCAACCTACCAAGATCGGGTTTCGATATGTGTTTACTGTAATTTTGAACCCGATTTTCTAAAAACGAACTCAAATACCTGAGTCCAGTTTTTGTGCCTCCTTTTTGAAACGGAGTACCAATTTCAGTATCTAAATTTGGAACCTTAAAATCCCATTTTAAGTCGTGAATGATTGATAATGCAACAAACGAATGCTCGTTTGGATGAAAGGAAAATTCATCTAAATCCATAAAATCACACCAATCATCTCGCCAAGTTTTACGATTTGAAAGACCTCGTTTTACACCATTTGTAATGTATTCGTTCCAAATAATCTTATTTAATTTGCAAAATTTAGCAACTTCAACGTCCCTATCAAAGGTCAATTTGATGCCAGTTTCTTGATGAGAAAATAATTTAGAAATAGGAAATTTAGAATTTATTTTTTCTAAAGTCGGGATAACTTCATCCTCTACAATTAGAATTTCTGTATTGAACGGCGCAAGTTGCTTGTTTATTTCGACCAACGATTGTTTTATAAAATCGAAATGACGTTGGCTGTAATGGTAATCAAAAAGCAAACCAGGTTCAAAACAATAAAGAAGCAACGTTTTATCGTTGTTTGATAATGCGCTAAAAATGGCCTCATTGTCTAATAATCGCAAATCTCTTTTGAACCAAACTACATTCACAATTGTATTAAATTAATTGATTTATTGAGCTAATAGTTACTCAAAATTAAAGCAAAAACGGAATAGTTAATCATGTCTTGGTAGTTGGCGTCTATTCCTTCAGACACTAAAGTTTTACCTTTATTATCTTCGATTTGTTTTACTCGAAGTAATTTTTGCAAAATCAAATCCGTCAGTGAACTTACTCGCATTTCGCGCCAAGCTTCGCCATAATCGTGGTTTTTTGCTTCCATCAAATCTTTGGTAGCTTTAATTTTCTTATCATAAAGCAAAGTTGCCTTTTCGGAATTCAAATCAGGTTGGTCTGCAACGCCTAATTCTAATTGAATCAATGCTATGATAGAATAATTGATAATTCCAATAAATTCTCCCGTTTCGTCTTCATCTACTTTACGAATCTCATTTTCTTGTAAGCTTCTAATTCTTTGTGCTTTAATATAAATTTGATCCGTCAAAGAAGGTAATCTCAAAATTCTCCAAGCACTTCCGTAATCTTTCATTTTATTAATAAAAAGTGTTCGGCAAGTAGCAATTACCTTATCATATTCTTGCGAAGTATTGTTCATTTAAATGTATATTTGTATCAAATTTCTTCAAAAATAAGCAATAAAATTTAATTTTTTAATGTTGATGACGGATTTTAATTTTTTGTTTTTTTTTAACTAAATACAAACAATGACCATAAACTGCAAAGGCAATTTAATCGACTTGTCTGCACCTAAAGTGATGGGTATTTTAAATATCACCCCCAATTCTTTCTATGATGGCGGGAAATTTAAAAGTGAAAGCGACATTCTAAATCAGGTGGAGAAAATGCTTTTTGAAGGCGCGACTTTTATAGATATTGGTGCTTATTCGAGCAAACCAAACGCTGATTTTGTGTCAGAAAATGAAGAAAACAATAGAATTTTACCGATAATCAATTTAATTTTAAGACATTTTCCCTCGACAGTGATATCCGTTGATACTTTTCGAAGTGGAATCGCTAAAAATAGTATTGAAAATGGCGCTTGCATAGTCAATGATATTTCAGGTGGTAGTTTAGATGAAAATATGATGCAAACAGTTGCTGATTTGAGGGTTCCTTTTATAATGATGCACATGCGCGGAACGCCGCAAACCATGCAAAAATTAACTGATTATGAAAATATAATAAAAGAAATGCTTTATTATTTTTCTGAAAAAATTACTAAAGCAAGAAGTATTGGAATAAATGATTTGATCATTGATCCAGGATTTGGTTTTGCAAAAACACTAGATCAGAATTATGAAATTTTAAAAAATTTCGAATTGTTTAAAATGTTAGAATTACCTATTTTGACAGGAATTTCAAGAAAATCTATGGTCTATAAACCTTTGGGAAGTACTGCTCAAGAAGCATTAAATGGCACCACTGTTTTAAACGCAATTGCTATTTCAAAAGGTGCAAAAATCCTGAGAGTTCATGATGTAAAAGAAGCTGTAGAATGCGTGAAGTTGATGGATAAATTATAAAAACTACCTACTTCTAAAACGCTTTAAAATCCCCAAAACAAAGAAAATGAGACCAATCAATAATAGCGAAAAGTAGATTGGAAGGTTTTTATTTCCTACATAATTGGCAATAAAAAAACTTATTATGCTAATGATATAGAAAGTCATTGGACTACTATTTTTAAAAAAATCGTTGATCATAAAGGTGTTTTATTTAAAAAAACTATCTACAAACTCATATTTATTAAACACTTGAAGATCGTCAATTCCTTCACCAACCCCGATGTATTTTACCGGAATTTGAAATTGATCTGAAATGCCAATCACCACACCGCCTTTTGCCGTTCCATCAAGTTTTGTGACAGCTAGACAAGTAACTTCAGTTGCTGCAGTAAACTGCTTGGCCTGTTCAAATGCATTTTGTCCTGTTGAACCATCAAGTACCAAAAGCACATCATTTGGTGTGTTTTCCACTA
>CALPKO020000272.1 GCA_943324165.2 Bdellovibrio sp. ZAP7
AGCACTAAATCTTGCTAAAAATGAGAAAACTTGTAAACTCGGAATCAAATCAAAAAGAAAGATTGCTGGATGGGATGAAAACTATTTACTCAAAGTTTTAGGATTTTAAATGCGTTTGCCCTGATATGGATTTAAAATCCATTATTATTTAAAAGATTAATGTTTACCTTTGAATTTTAAAAATAAGTTCTACAAACAATGTATTCCATACTTGCAATAACACACGATACTTCTTTATCAGGAGCTCCTAAATCGCTCGTGTTAATATTAGAAGAACTACACAAAAAAGGGTTTGAAATTACAACGATTGCGATAAAAGGAAGTGGGCCTCTTGAATCTCAATTTCAAAAAAATGCAAAACAGTATTTCAATTTTGAAAAAATTGATAATTCAAAAAATTACAGCATAAAAAACAGATTAAAACGAATTTTATTAAAAAAACCCATAGTATCCGAAAGAGAAAAGTTTACAAACTATATTCATACACAAAAATTTGACTTTATCTACGCAAATACAATAAGCGCATTAAAAATGGGGATGCGGTTTTTTTACAATGAAACGATTCCTTTTGTGCTTCATGTACACGAACTAAAAACGGTAATTGATGAATTCGTTCCAAATTTGAAAGAATATGATCATAAAATAAGCCATTATATCGTACCATCTCAATTAAATAAAAACACACTGATAGACCATTTTCAAATTAATGAAACTAAAATTTCAATCGTAAGAGAAACATCTACTTTACGAAGTGTTGAAAAACCTAACATTGAAACGGATCGATTAAAAATCATAATGTGTGGTGGAGCTTATTGGAGAAAAGGAGATGATTTATTTGTTCAAATTGCAGCGAAAGTAATTGAGCAAATAAAAAATAGTGATTTTTATTGGATTGGGCATATTTCGGATGAACGATTGAGGGTAAATCTAGCTGATGCTGAAAAATTAAGCATTAAGGATCAGGTTCACTTCATTCAAGAAACGATTAATCCAGAAAATTGGATGTCTAATGCTAATCTATTTATGCTTACTTCTCGAGAAGATCCTTTTCCGTTAGCAGCTATAGAAGCCGGTTTACTAGGGTTACCGATTATTTGTTTCCAAAAAGCAACAGGCATAGCAGAAGTCATTCAAGATGAATGTACGATACCGTATTTAGATGTGGATAAAATGGCAACTAAAATCATTGAATTACTACACAATAAAACAAAAAGAGAACAACTTGGCCAGGAAAACAAACTTTATTTTAGTACACTAACACCTAAAAACATAGCCCATCAAGTGTTGTCGATTTTAACTAATTTGCAAAACAAAAATTAATTCATTCTAGGTATGATAGTAGTTAAATTAATGGGGGGCCTAGGAAATCAACTTTTTCAATATGCATATGGAAGGGCTTTAGCAACTAAGTTCAAAACTGAATTAATCCTTGATTTAGATTTTTTATTAAACAGAGATCCAAAAAACGACTTTATTTTTAGAGATTTTGATCTCGATATTTTCAAATTGACCAACTATCAGGTGTTTAATGAACAATTAAGCAAAAAATTTAACAAATCTTCCATTTTCAATAAAAAACCAATCACCTTTTCAGAAAATGGGTTTCATTTTCAGCCGATCGAACTCAATAAAAAGAATCCAAAAATATACCTGGAGGGGTACTGGCAGAGTTTTAAGTACTTTCAAGACGTTGAATATGAAATAAGAAAAGAACTTGTTTTTAAATATCCGCTTACTTTTGAACAACAACAATTAAAAGAGAAAATTAAAAACGCAACAAGTATCTGTATCAACTTCCGTAGAACAGATTTCGTTACAATTCCTTCTGCGATTAAAACACACGGTGTTACTGATTTAAATTATTATATGGACGCCTTAAAGCTTTTAAAGCAAAAATTAGGAAATGAACTTGAATTATTTGTTTTTTCAGATGACATCGAATGGTGTGAAAAGAATTTCAAATCAGAATTTCAAACACATTTCGTGAAACACGAACTTTACAAAGGAGAACGTTTTGCTTCTTATTTGGAACTGATGACGAATTGTAAGCATTTTGTTATACCAAACAGTACCTTCGGCTGGTGGGCTGCTTGGCTGTCTTCATTCGAAGAAAAAATAATTATTACGCCAGAACAATGGTTTTTAGATGAAACATTACAATCGCAAACAATGGACTTACGCCCTAAAAACTGGTTAACCATCTAAAATGAATTCTCCTCTTATTTCAGTTGTCTTACCTGTTTACAATGCAGAATTATATATAACAGAGACTATAAATAGTATTATTAATCAAACATATACAAATTTCGAACTAATCATAATTAACGACGGATCTAATGATAACTCTGAAGGGTGTATTTTACAATTCCAAGATAAGAGAATAAAATATTTCAAAAATGAAAAAAATCTCAAACTGATTCAAACATTAAATTTAGGGTTGAGTTTAGCTAAAGGAAAATACATTGCCAGAATAGACGCAGACGATATTGCCCTACCTAAGCGGTTTGAAAAACAAATTGATTTCCTTGAAAAAAACAGTGAATACGGAATCGTTGGCTCTTTCGCAGAAACCTTTGGAAGTGAAAATAAAAAATTAACTTTTGTTCAAGAGGACGTAGATATCAGACACGCCTTTTTGACACACAACCCTTTTGTACATTCATCAGTAATGATTCGAAATCAAACTCTTACTGAAAATAAATTAAGTTTTGATTTAACTCAATTGCATGTGGAAGATTATGCTTTATGGATTGAAATATTAAACTTTTCAAAAGGTAAAATTTTGCCTGAAATATTGATAAAATATAGAATACATGAGAACCAAATAAGCCTGGTTCATAACAACACACAAGTAATAAACACTGAAAAAATACAAAAAAAATACTTACTATCTTTATTACCAGAAGTCAAAGAAGTGGATTTGGTTTTCGATATTTTTCACAATCAAAAAACAACAATTCCTAGTGTAATACTTTTTCTAAAGTTCATTAAATCTATTGAACTAGAAAATACAAATGCCTTGAATCAAAAACTAACCAAGACATTAATCAAAAATGCAAAAAACAAAATTATTAGAGCAGAAAAAATAACATTCAAAGAACTTCTAAATCTCTTCAAATACAGAAATGAATTTACTTTAAAACAAAAATTGGTATTTTTAACTAAATTATATCGTTGATGCATATTCTTCACAAACAATTTTCTAAAATTCAAATTCAAACAATTGTATTAATATTATTTTCAATTGTTTTTTTGTTATTAGGTCTTCCCTCTTTATACAAAAGAATCATGATTTGGTCAGACGGTTACGCATTGGGGGATTGGTTAATAAATTATGAAGACGGTGGTTTCAAAAGACGTGGCTTATCTGGTAGTTTATTCATTACCCTCGCGAGATTGTCCGGAATATATGTGGGTAAAA
>CALPKO020000273.1 GCA_943324165.2 Bdellovibrio sp. ZAP7
CTACACCTTCATAAAGTTTGTTTTTTCCAATATTAAATGGAGCACTTTCAAGAAGATTAATATAAATATGGTCTTGTTCAATAGCTATACTCAATAATCCTTGAATTATATTGGGATTATTAATAATTGTCAATTTATAGACTTCTTTTTTAATGTCTATAAATTCTGTTCTCCAATCAAAATTCTAGTCATTTTTCTTGGTAACTACCTTTAAATCAATAGAAGTCAATCTACTAACTTCTGTTTGGAAACTATCTCCAGAAATAGTGTTCAAAATTGAATCAGTTAGTTAGTCAATTAGAAAACTTTGTTCTATTTGTTCTTTGTTAACCATATATCAAAAGTACAAATTTTCTAGTTCAAATAACATGTCTTTTTGAAGTTTTTAAAATTACAAATAGCTAAAAAACAATATCTTGACTTTTTTTAAAAAAAGGCCAATTTACTCAGCTACCGTGTGTTTCCTATTGCGTGGAATAATCAAAGCGAAACTTGTTATGAAAATAAGTTTAACAACAACTAAAGCTCAAAAACAATTGTTTTTGAGCTTTAGTTGGTTTTGTAAGTCAGAAATCTAAAAATAAGTATTCACTGCAAATTCAAATTGTTCAATGAATATTTTCTTAAACGCGCTAATATTATTTTGTTCATAAAAAACAAGCATCGCTTTTTTATAATCAATAGAATCAACGGTCCGGAAAGATATAGGACAATATTTATTATCAATCAAAATGGCGTTGCTAATTATTCTTGCCGTCCTCTTATTGCCATCTGAAAAAGGCTGTATGTAAGAAAGCAGCACTAAAGCTAACAGTGCTTTTTCAAAAACATTAACGCGTTTATTAATTAACATGCACATGTCTTCTAACGCTTCTTTAATTTGAAAAGCATTGTCCAGAGGTTTATAATTTGTACCTGAAATGCCCACTCTTCGATTCCTAATGTTTCTATCGATGCCCAAACCTCCTACAAGGATACTATGAATATCCTCGATAGGACCAATTGAAATTGGATTTAAATAATCAGGATTAATCAAAATAAAATCTAATGCTTCTTTATGATTTAATAGCATTACAGCTTCGTCTTTCGTTTTTCCGGCAGCTGTTTCTTTTTCGTTTAATAATTTTTCTGTTTCCAGCAAGGAATAGGTGTTTCCTTCTATCTGCGAAGATTTCCAACTCAAATCAATGGCTAATCGCTCAAATTCTTTGTTGTATTCCCGCTCAGTAAGTTTAGAAGTATTTTCTTTAAAAATAGTTTGAAGGTTAGATAATTTTAGCATTTCAGCATTTGAAAACAAGGAAACTTCTGTTAGTGCTCCTCTGATGAGATTAAAATCAAATCCTGTTTTTATTGTTCGATCATCAATCTCTTTTTCAAAATAAGTTGCAATATCAATTGGAAACAAGAGATCCAATCCGTTACTGATAAAATACCGCGTTGATTTGCCTTTTCCTGAAAGTTCAACAAACTTTTTGTCAATTAGTGCTTTGATTGTTCTTTTAATGGTAGCAAAAGCTGCTAACTTTCCAAATCCAGCATGAATTTCACTCGACGAACTATTAGGATACTTTTGGATATAATCCAATATTCCTTTTTCTAAATCAAATTTTAACTTTGCCATAAAAACACATTTGAGCTCACAAAATTATAAAATAAAGCTCAATAACAACTTTTTTTGAGCTTTATTTTGTTTTGTAATGAGCTGCAAATGTATTTCATTACAATTTAATGAAATGACTAAAAGCAAAAACCAGCATGTAGTATAAAATAAAAAAAACCGTTTCAATAATGAAACGGTTTTTTATCTGAGCCGGTGGAGGGACTCGAACCCACGACCTGCTGATTACAAATCAGCTGCTCTAGCCAACTGAGCTACACTGGCAAAATTCTGGTGCAAATATAAACTTGAATTTTAATTCTCCAAAATTTATTGGCACTTTTTATTGATTTTTTTATTGTAAATCGTTTATTTTACTAATCAATTGATTGGCAGTTTGTTCCAATTCTACATTAATTTGTTTGAAATGTGCTTTTTTGTTTTCTACTTTTTTTGCATTTACTTTCACAATCAAAGTATCAAAAGCAGCGATAGCTTCGTCAATTAAAGCGTTAGTCTCTGCGGTTGGTTTTCCTGTAGTTGAAATTTCAAATAAGTAAACTGCTTCAATAATATCTCCTAAAACGTAGTTGATGTCTTTTTTTAAATTCTTAACGTTTGCCATTTTATTTTAATTTTTGTTTTTTAGACTTTTCTAATTTGCGATTGCAAAAGTACATATTATCTTTTGAAAATAAACTATGAAATGTATATTTCTAAAATTGAAGCTTTTCCACCCAAAACGAACTGATTTACTGCTGCTGGAATTAAAAACGTATCGCCTTTTTGGTAGGTTTTTGTGAAATCATCCATCGTAATTTCAAAATTTCCCTCCACACACATATAGACTTTAAAAGACTTGCCGTCGTTTTTTATTGTTAAGTTGCCGTGAAGCGGAATAAAATTAGTGGTGAAATAAGGGCAATCTACAACTGTGTTAGAAGAATTTGTTGCTTTTGTATATTCCTTTTTAGTTTCGAATGAATTGTAATTGATAGCATCTAACGCCAAATCTACGTGCAATTCTCTTGTGTTGCCGTTGGCATCTTTTCGGTCAAAATCGTATAAACGATAGGTGATGTCTGAAGTTTGCTGAATTTCTGCGACAAGCATTCCTGCTCTGATGGCATGTACGGTTCCTGTTTCTAGAAAAAATACGTCTCCAGATTTTACTGTAATCTCATTTAAAATTGAAGTAAGGGTTTTGTTTGCTAAGTTTTGTAAATACGCTTCTGGAGTTGATTTTTCTTTGAATCCTACAATTATTCTAGCATTTTCGTCTGCTTGCATGATGTACCACATCTCGGTTTTTCCGAAAGAGTGATGTCTCTTTTTTGCTAACTCATCATTGGGATGCACTTGAATAGACAAATCCTCACGGGCGTCTAAATACTTAAAAAGCAAAGGAAATTGTTTGCCAAATTGATGATGAACTGCTGTTCCCAAAATTTCATTTGGAAATTCTGAAATGATGTCATTGAGTGATTGACCTTTAAAAATCCCATTTTCAATCACACTCACGTCTCCTTCAACAGTGGAGATTTCCCAACTTTCTCCAGTAATTTTTGAAGTTATGGGTTTATTTAAAACGGTTTTTAGTTTTTCGCCGCCCCAGATCCTGTCTTTTAGAATGGGTTGAAATTGTAGTGGATAAAAATTAGTTTTCATTTTAAATTCAATTGTTTTTTTGTTACAATGAAGCCCTAGCCCAGATTGAAGGGAAAATCCTTTGTCTTTTTTCTTTAAAAAGGCAAAGATTTGGAATGAAAGCTGGATTAAGCTTCCAATTAAACCAATCTTTTTATTGCTTCTAATGC
>CALPKO020000274.1 GCA_943324165.2 Bdellovibrio sp. ZAP7
CAAAACATTTGAAGTGGTTTTTTCTGGTTTTACTGGCGCTAATTTGGGGAAGTTCATTTATCCTGATAAAAAAGGGATTAGTAGGTTTAGCTCCATTTCAACTTGGGGCTTTGCGCATCATTTTTGCAGCGCTTTTCCTTTTGTCAATTGGATTTAGAACTTTACCTAAGATTCCAAGTACCCAATGGAAATACATCGCTTTAACAGCCTTGTTTGGCACATTTATCCCCGCCTTTTTATTTTCAATTGCTCAAAAACACATTTCGAGTAGTGTAAGTTCGATTTTAAACTCTTTAACACCACTAAATACGCTTGTTTTGGGCGTTTTGTTTTTCGGCTTGACCTTTAAAAGAGCACAGATTTTCGGAGTATTTATCGGCCTAATTGGGAGTCTAATCTTAATTTTGAATGGAGCAGCAAATCATCCTGATCAAAATTATTATTTTGCCATATTAATCATTATTGCTTCAGTTTGTTATGCCACTAATGTTAATTTGATAAAAAAATATTTATCAGATTTAAGTCCTTTGGCAATTTCGACTGGCAATTTTTCTGTAATGTTAATTCCTGCATTACTGATCCTGAATTTTTCAGGTTTTTTTGAAATTATCGAAGTTCCAAAAGTGCAACATTCCGTATTATTTATTATGGTTTTGGGAGTTATCGGAACAGGAATTGCTAACATTATCTTCTTTAAACTAATACAAATTTCATCACCGGTTTTTGCTACTTCAGTTACTTATTTAATTCCGGTAGTTGCTTTTTTTTGGGGATTATTAGACAATGAAATGCTTACGCCAGTTCAGTTTTTTGGTGCATTTATAATTTTAGTTGGGGTATATTTATCTGCCAAAAAATAATTTATGTTTACAAAAAACGTTGAATTTCTGTAACTAAATGTTCAAACTCTTCTTTCGATAAAGCGACTTTATTTTGAAAACGCATTTCGTCCATTTCATTCAATGGAATAAGATGCACATGGGCATGAGGTACTTCTAAACCAATAACAGCCATTCCTATTCTTTTGCAAGGAACGGCTTTTTCTAAAGCAATGGCAATTTTGCGAGAAAACTGCATCAAACCAAGGTACAAGTTTTCGTTTAAATCAAAAATCTTATCAATTTCTTGTTTAGGAACGCACAAAGTGTGTCCTTTTGCGTTGGGGTTTACATCTAAAAAAGCAATAAAATTGTCGTCTTCCGCAATTTTATAAGATGGAATTTCACCGCTAATGATTTTTGTAAAAATGGAGCTCATAGCTATTGTTATATTGATTTTTCAGAAAATTAAACCTTTAAATTTAATCTCTTGATATTTCTAAAATTTCAAATTTCAATATACCGTTTGGAACTGTAATTTCGGCAACTTCACCAACTGATTTTCCCAACAAACCTCTCCCAATTGGCGATGTTACAGAAATTTTTCCGGTTTTAAGGTCGGCTTCACTTTCTGCAACCAGCGTATATTTCATCTCCATTCCGTTGGTTTGATTTTTGATTTTTACATTAGATAACACCAAAACTTTCGAAACATCCAAATGGGTCTCGTCTATTAATCTCGCGTTTGAATGCACTTCTTCTAGTTTTGCAATTCTCATTTCGAGCATTCCTTGGGCTTCTTTTGCTGCATCGTATTCTGCATTTTCAGATAAATCACCTTTGTCTCTTGCTTCAGCAATATCTTGAGATGCCTTTGGGCGCATCACACTTTTTAAATAATCTAATTCTTCTCGTAATTTTTTTAGTCCTTCTGCTGTGTAATAAGATACTGCGCTCATAATTTATTCGTTTACTTAAATAGAAAAAATCCCATCATGACGGGATTTCTTTCCACAAAGATAGTTATAATTTCGTTTTCGGCTATAATTTTCTGTTAATCATATTCAAATCAAAGTTAATTAAATTAAATTTGTTTCGGTAAATTAATTTAAGAAATTTTCAACATGAAGCATTTAATTATCGGTTTTTTTAGCATTTTGTTACTTTTATCTTGTTCAGAAAGTTCAGTAAGAAACAAAAATCCATACCTTCCTGATTATGCTTTTTCATTGTTAATCAATACAAATTTACCCCTTTATAGTGGTTTAAATTCACCAGTAAATCCAATAATAGTTACAGATACTGGAAGTGGCGTTAACATTATTGTTATGAAAGTTTCTGCAAGTGATTACCGCGCTTGGGATGCCAATTGTCCGAACCAATATCCAACTTCTTGCTCGAAGATGTCTCTTATCGGAATCAATGCCAAATGCGGTTGTGATAATATCGAATACAGCATTTTTACGGGAATTGGAACTGGCAATTACACAATGAAGCCTTATCGAGTTGAAGTTTCAGGTGGAAATTCAATTAGAATTTATAATTAGTAATCAAATCTGGTGATATCATTTTGTATTGCTAAAAATATGAGACAAAAATTACAATTGGAAACTTGGAATAGAAAAGAACATTTTGAGTTTTTTAATCAATTTGAAGAACCATTTTTTGGTGTTACAGTCCAAATTGATTGCACAAAAGCCTATCAAAATGCTAAAGAGATGGGAGTTTCTTTTTTTACTTTTTACCTTTTTAAAACTTTGGTTGCCGTAAATGAAATTGAAAATTTTAGGTATAGAATCCACGAGAAGGAAGTTTTTATTTATGATAAGATAAGTGCTTCGGCTACCATTTTGAGAAATGATAACACTTTTGGATTTTCATTTATGGAATTTGAATCTGATATTTATGATTTTGCGAAAAATGTAACATCAGAAATTGATAGGGTCAAAAACACAACTGGTCTATTTACAAGGGATTTTTCCACAATGAATTTGATTCATTTTTCAACACTTCCTTTAATTAATTTTACCTCGTTTTCTCATGCAAGAAGTTTTTCTTTTGAAGACAGTTGTCCGAAAATTTCTTTTGGAAAAATGATAATAACTGAAAATGGAAACCGTTCATTTTCGATGTCGATTCATGTCCACCATGGTTTAATGGACGGCTATCATGTTGGAAATTTTGTCGATTTGTTCCAAAAATTAATGAACGAGTAACCACTTTTAAATTTTTTAATCAGCTTAATTTTCATGTTTCCTATTGCGTATCATGCTATTTATAAACATCCTTTGCCAGACGGTCATCGATTTCCGATGTTGAAATATGATTTATTGCCACAACAACTTTTGATTGAGGGAACAGCTTTTGAAACAGATTTTTTCGAACCTCAAAAAGCCAATTTAAAGGATGTTTTGGCTATTCACTCGCAAGAGTATGTTTCAAAATTAATCGAATTGAATTTAGATTCAAAAGCCGCAAGAAAAATTGGTTTTCCATTGTCTAAGAATTTGGTTGAAAGAGAATTAATTATAGCGCAAGGCACAATTTCTGGCTGTGAGAAAGCGTTTGAAGCCAAAATTGCATTTAACATTGCAGG
>CALPKO020000275.1 GCA_943324165.2 Bdellovibrio sp. ZAP7
TAAATTAGGTTAGTTATTCCACGCATTCAAGAAATCATCAATATGATCATTCTTTGTTTCACCAATGTAATTTAGCAACATCTGCTCTGTTGAATGGCCTGTTACAGCCATAATAATTTTATTCGGGAGTTTGTTGTAATGATTCGTCGCAAACGAGCGTTTGAGCGTATGTGATCGAATAAGCTCATATTTTTTGAAGGTACCTACTTCTTTTTTGTGAGATTTTGGATTTTGTCTGGAACCATAAACTTCTTCGATTAAGCCACTATCACGACAAACATCTTTTATCCATTCGTTGAATCTTTGGTCGGAAATTGGTCTTGGAAAGTCTTTTAATCTTTTTAAGATTTCTTCAACGTGGGGGTGAATTGGAATATCAACCTGCTTATTTGTTTTGCTCTGGGTGTACCTAATGAATTTCTGTCCTTTTTCAGTTTCATTTATGTTGTTCATTGAAAGCTGCATTAAATCATTTACTCGGCATCCTGTCCAACATCCTATGATTAGCCAGTCGCGGGCATTCATGTGGTAGTCGGTTCCTTTAAACTTTCTAATTTGGTTTATTTCAGCTTCATTGATTGTCACGAAATCGGCAACTTCTCTAGGGTGATTGAATTTTGTTGAACGTACTTGAATGTTAATTGAAAAACCTTTGTCAATGGCATCTAAACAGACTGTTTTTAGCTGCTTGATGGATTTATTTATTGTATTCTGAGAAAAGCCTGAAACATTAATCATATAGTTGACAAATTCAAACTTAAAGTTTAAATCCACCTCACTTACTAAATGTTTTATGCCAACATGTTTCTCAAAATTTTTAAGTCTTTCGATTACCTGAGTAAATCCTCTAATTGTATTTTCTGAAATTGGCTTATTGGTTTTCGGATTGATTTTAAATTTAAGCTCATTTTTATATTCATTCATTAAATCATAAATAAGCTTAGGAGATTCAGTTTTTTCAATTTTAGAATCATCATTTGAAATCACTGATTCAAGCCATTGTTTATTTATAGTAATACCTTTAGAGCTTGATGAATTTAATTCTTCAATAACCTTGTTTTTCAAATTGTTTAAATCTCTACTTAGATTTATTTTATCATCAAACAATGCAGATTGCTTAACTTCTCCTTTTGTAGAGTTCCAGTATTTGGGATCAATGAAAAAACCTGAAGAGTTAGTGAAGTCAGCTGAGCGACCGTTGCGAAGCCTGACATAAATAGATGCAGGATTTTTTATGCCTTTAATGAAGAAATTGATAGTTGCCATGTTTTAGTTTATCGACTTTGTAGTTATGTAAAGATACAAAATCTTCCCCACATCTTCCCCACATTAGGTTAATTTATCTTGATTTATTCTATATTAGACTTACACAATGATAATAAAGCTATTGATAAATAAATGATAAAAGCGTTAATCTATCTAGAATAACAGTAAGATTAGATAATATAAGTTCGATTCCAAGTGGGACCACTTTTTTAGAAGCCAATCCTTTTTAAATCAATAGATTGGCTTTTTTATTTCTCCACATGTTCCCCACATTTAGTTTATTGTATCTCTTCTCATCTTTCCCCTCCTTACCTATTAATATAGTATATACGGTTAAAATATGATATTTCACGAACTTACAAAGAAATAGACAAAAAATGCCAATTTAAGACAATAAACGCCAATTTAAGACACCTCTTTTTAGCTGTTGATATTATTCGTTATTTAGCAGAGAACCAATTTTATTAACTGCTAAAAACATAAAAAAATGGCAAGACAAACAGGCTTAATTAAAATTAAAGGGACGTTAGATAACGTGAACTTTTACAAGACCAAGGATGGAGACTTGGCAAGAATGAAAACTTCTGTGGATGGGGACAGAATTGCTAATGATCCTGCGTTCATTAGAACACGTGAGAACAACAGTGAATTTGGTAGTTCTGCCAAATCAGGGAAATTGACACGTGATAATTTACGACCTATTTCATTAAATGCAACTGATGGAAGAGTTGTAGCGAGAATGACTAAAATCATGACGCAGATTAAAAACTTAGACACTACTTCTGTAAGGGGTCAAAGAAATGTTGGTGTTGCCATGGCGACAGCCCAGGCAAAAGCATTATTAAAGGGTTTTGATTTTAACAATGCTGCAATGTTAAGCAGTATGCTTTTCAAGCCTTGGGCGGTGAATACTGCTACGGGTGTTATCACAATAACAGGCTTGGTTCCAACATTGGATATAATTTTTCCAGAGGGAGCAACACATGTAAGTTTTTCAGGAGCGTTTGCAAACATCAATTATGCAACAGGTGTTGCTGATGTAAAATTGACCAACTCTCAAAACCTACCAATATCTGCAACTTCTTCAGCGATTACTTTAACACCAACAGCTGTTCCGACAGGTACTGGTGCAAAATTGTATCTGTTGAAGATTGAGTTTTTCCAAATGGTAAATAGTGTTCAATACAATTTGAAGAATGGGGCATACAATGCATTAAAATTAATTGAAGTAATCTAAACGGTATGAAAAGCAAAGTATATTTTGACAAATTGGCATCCGTTCTGGAACGTGTGCAAATTGATACTCCTCCTTTCTTCAAGAAATTGAGATTGATTGGATTGGTAGCTGTGACAATCGGAACGACTATCCTGATGGCGCCAATTACTATTCCTGCTGCACTAACCACCATCGCAGGATATGTTTTATTAGGTGGAACTGTAATAACGGCTGTAAGCCAAGTAACTATTAACGAAGAATAAATAATTATGGAAAATTGTATTAAAAATGACCTAATCTTGAACGTGAAACAAAAAAACGTAACAAGATTTAAAGCAGGAGCAGAATTAAGTGGAAAAGTGAATATCATGGATGTTTCAGTAAATGAAGATTTAACAGATACTCATGAGATGCTTGAAGTTGCACTCGTGCTAACACGTAAGTATTGTGAACAACCAATTTCATTGCCTGCGTAATGAATCATGGAAATGACCATACCACTATTTGGGGAACTCTCTCTGGAACTGCCTTGGGAATCGCTGCAAGTATTTCAAGTTTTGATATTATCAAAACGATCATACTGGGTGCCGTTGGAGCAAGTGTAAGCTTTGGAGTGAGTCTCTTGTGGCATAAGGTCGCTAACTATTTTAAACAACAAAAAAAAAACTAAAAAATGAGTAAAGTAATAGACGGTGGATGCACCAATTCGGATTTGATACTGAATCTACGCAAAAATACAATCAGATTTAAGGCTGGATCGGAATTAAGTTCCAGCGTTAATAAAATGGATGTTGATGTATTCGAGGACAGGGATGAGAAATTTGAAACGTTAGTTGTCAGCATATCGTTAGGACAGCAACAATGTGAAAAAGAGATTTAAGATGCTTTTGAATAAGTAAAATGGATGATGAGGAGGA
>CALPKO020000276.1 GCA_943324165.2 Bdellovibrio sp. ZAP7
CAAGTTTATTTCCTTTTGTTGATACAAAACATACTAAAATGGACATTGTTATTGTGCGTGAGAACGAGGAAGATTTGTATGCTGGAATCGAGCACCAACAAACCGATGAAGTGGTACAATGTCTAAAAATAATCAGTCGTCCGGGTTGTGAAAAAATTGTACGTTATGCTTTCGAGTACGCTAAACAATACGGAAGAAAGAAAGTGACTTGTTTCACAAAAGACAATATCATGAAGCAGTCTGATGGCTTGTTTCACCAAGTTTTTGATGAAATCGCTGCGGAATACCCAACAATTGAAAATGAACATTGGATTATCGATATTGGAGCAGCAAAAATGGCGGATACTCCAGAAGTTTTTGATGTGATTGTAACCTTAAATTTATATGGCGATGTGATTTCGGATATTGCTGCTCAAATTGCGGGTTCTGTTGGATTAGCTGGCTCGGCAAATATTGGTGAAGAATGCGCCATGTTCGAAGCTATACATGGTTCAGCACCACGTAGAGCAGGTCAAGATTTAGCCAATCCATCAGGATTATTGCAAGGTGCTGTAATGATGTTGAACCACATCGGACAAACGGAGATTGCAGAAAAAGTTCAAAATGCATGGTTGAAAACTATTGAAGATGGTATTCATACTTACGATATTTATAAAGAAGGTGTTAGTTCACAAAAAGTAGGGACAAAGGCATTTGCTCAAGCTGTAATTGCAAACATCGGACAAAAACCTAAAACATTGCAAGAGGTGAATTATGCCAACGGAGCAGCATTGAATTTGCCTAAATACGTTAAAAAAACACCTAAGAAAAAGGAATTGGTAGGCGTTGATGTATTTGTGCATTGGAATGGAACAAATCCGAATGAATTGGCTGAAAAAATACAACAATTAAATTCTGAAAATGTTCATTTATCCATGATAACTAATCGAGGAATAAAAGTTTGGCCTGATGGTTTTGCTGAAACTTTTTGCACTGACCATTGGCGATGCAGATTCAAACCAACGGAAGGAAATTCAATTGATAAAAGTAATATTATTTCAATTTTAAGTCAAGCTATTGATAAAAATATTGATGCTATAAAAACCGAAAATCTCTATAATTTTGATGGAAAAGCAGGGTTTTCATTAGGTCAAGGACAGTAAAGTAAATGCAATTAATATGAAAATTCAACTTATTCATGGAACGTTTGAAGCGCAAGAAGCGTTAGAATTATTGTCAAAATTGGTTCATGCAAAAATAAAATTTCATGAAAGTAAAATTACCAATGTTTGTAGCGAAGAAGACATTAAGATGAGAGAAAGTAAAATTAAGTTATTGCAAAAAGACCTTTACGAAGCTCGAATTTATATATCGACAAAGCAAATTATCAACTTAGAAAGTGAAATATTTTTAAATACTTAATATGGAAAACAAACTTACAATCAAATTAATAGAAGGAAATTTTCTTCCAAATGAAGCTGGAAAAGTTTTATTTTCCTTGATAAATAGTAAAATAGATTATCATAATTTAGAACATTTTAGTGCACAAGAACGTTCCGACGGAGATTTAGAACATTCTAAACAAAGAATTGAATATTTAAAAAACTGTAACGAAAAATTGTCAGCATTTCTTAAAATAGCTGCGCAAAATCAAAATCATTTTGAGATTACGGGTGATATCCAGATTCGAATGATTGAAAAAGGATAGAGCAAATAATGTTCGAAAACAGAAAACTTGTAATCGCGACAAAGCATAAAAAAGAAATTGTTATTTCACCTTTAATTCAAGCCGAATTAAAGGTGAAATGCTTTATACCAACTGGTTTTAATACCGATTTGCTCGGTACATTTTCGGGCGAAATTGAACGTAAACACAATGCGCTTGACACCGTCAGAACAAAATGCCTCCTTGCAATGGATTATGCAAATTGCGATTTAGGAATTGCAAGCGAAGGCTCATTTGGTGCTCATCCAACCGTTTTTTTTGCCGCTGCAAATGAAGAAATTTTGATCTTAATTGACAAAAGAAATAATCTAGAAATTGTCGTTCGCGAATTGAGTTTAGCAACTAATTTTGATGGAAAAATAATTAAAAGTGAAGCAGATTTAATTAATTTTGCAACCAAATCTCAATTTCCTTCACACGGATTGATTTTAAAAAATGCAGAAGAACAGTTTTCTGAAGTAAAAAAAGACATTCAAAACGAAGCGGAATTATTAGATAGCTATCATTATTTTTTAGAAAAATATGGAAGATGCTATGTAGAAACAGATATGCGGGCCATGAACAATCCTTTAAGGATGAAGGTAATTGAAAAAGCAACGGTGCAATTGATTGAAAAAGTTAAATCGTTTTGTCCTGAATGTCAAACACCAGGTTTTGGGATTAAAAAGGTGATTGCTGGTTTACGATGTGAATTGTGTAACATGCCAACAAAATCAATATTGGCGTATGTTTATGAATGTGAAAATTGTCATTTTATTTTAGAAAAAAAACATCCAAATAACAAAATTTACGAAGATCCAACTTATTGCGATTTTTGTAATCCATAAAAATATGATTAAAATTGCTACAGATATTGATTTTGCTGTTCAATTGCTCAACAACGAAAAAATCATTGGTTTTCCCACGGAAACCGTTTATGGTTTAGCTGGAAATATTTTTAGCGAAAAAGCAATTAACCTTATTTTTGAAACAAAGCAACGTCCAAAATTCAATCCGTTGATTGTTCACATTGCTAAAATCGAACAATTAGAACAGTTGGCAGTTGAAATTCCTGAAAAAGCCAAACAGTTAGCTAAAGCATTATGGCCAGGTTCGCTAACATTGTTGTTAAAAAAACATCCATCTGTTACAGATTTAATCACTGCTGGAAAACCAACCGTTGCGGTAAGAATTCCTAATCATCCGATGGCTTTGAAAATATTAAATGCTTTAGATTTTCCTTTGGCTGCACCAAGTGCCAATCCTTTTGGAAGCATAAGTCCCACCACAGCAAAACACGTTGCCGACTTTTTTCCAACAGAAATTGAAGCTGTTTTTGATGGTGGAGAATGTCAAAATGGAATTGAATCGACCATCGTTGGTTTTGAAAATGAAAACGTAATTGTTTATCGACTTGGTGCCATTGCAGTAGAGGATATTGAAGCCGTTATTGGCAAAGTGACAGTTTTCAATGCAGACGATACTGCTCCGAATGCGCCAGGAATGTTGAAAAAGCATTATTCTCCTAAAACCAATTTTATTTTCACTTCTGAGGTAGAAAATGAAATCAAAAAACACCAAAACAAAAGAATTGGTGTTTTGAGTTTTGATAAAAATTATGATTCAAAATCTATTGCTGTCTTGAAGATTTTATCTATCAGTAGCAATTTTAAGGAAGCTTCTCAAAAATTG
>CALPKO020000277.1 GCA_943324165.2 Bdellovibrio sp. ZAP7
ACATAAAATAGTAAGGTGCTATTTCAAGTGCGCAAAGATATAAAATAAAATAAAACAATTTACCGAATATTAAACTTTGATAAAGTTTTAAAGAATTCAAATAAGTTACTATGTTTATTAATAAAATTGCAATTAAAACAGTATAAATAATGTTTATTGATACATTATTATTGTAAAAAAGCATAAAATTCATAGGTAGCAATAAAATCCCGATGTACGTGCGGTAGCTAACTTTCTTTAAATTAAATTGTTCCGTAAATTCTTCAATGTTAAATGTTACTGAAATTATTTTTTCTACTAAATATTTTGAAAGTATAAAAACCCCCAACAATGTTGAAACTCTAATGTAAAATAACCAATCTGTCTTAGCAGCAAAACCAAAATAACTCAGCAAAAGTTGTATGAAAAACGCCAAAGAAAGCAGATGAACAACAAATAAAATGATTGTAAACCAACTCATTAAATTGGATGAATCTTTGTATATTTTGATGTATTTATCAGAAATAAGCAATCTTAAAAAATCACTAAATCGATTTTCAAAAGTAGTTTTTGCAACCGCAATCAACGCAAATGAAAATACAAAAAGCGCTGTTGCCCAGTCTTTGTTTTCTAAAATTCTGTCCTGAAAATTGATCTGCATCATAATTGGCAAAATTACTATTTTTTTATTTATTATTAAATTATTAAGAAGTAGCAATGTTAAAAAGTTTATTTTTGTGATGAAATAACTTCGATTTATGAGCGACAGCATTGTTATAATTCCCACTTACAACGAAATTGAAAATATTGAAGCTATTATTAGGGCAATTTTTTCTCTTCAAAAGCCATTTGATATTTTAGTTGTAGACGATAATTCACCAGACAAGACCGCAGAAAAGGTTGAAGCGCTAAAAAATGAATTTCCTAACCAATTATTTTTAGAAAACAGAACTAAAAAATCAGGTTTAGGCACTGCTTATGTGCATGGTTTCAGATGGGCATTACTCAATAAATACGACTATGTATTTGAAATGGATGCTGATTTTTCTCACAATCCAGACGATTTAGAAAAACTTTATTATTCTTGTCATTATGATAAGGCGGATATCGCTATTGGCTCTCGTTATATTACTGGTGTAAATGTTGTAAATTGGCCATTAAGCAGGGTGCTACTTTCTTATTTTGCCTCTGTTTACGTTAGGTTGATTACGGGTATGAAAATTCAAGACGCCACAGCTGGTTTTATGTGCTACAAAAAAGAAGTGCTTCATGCCATCAATTTAGATAAAATTAAATTCATTGGTTATGCTTTTCAAATTGAAATGAAATACCGTGCTTTTTCTAAAAGTTTTAAGATCATTGAGGTGCCTATTATTTTCACTGACAGAGCGAAAGGGCAATCAAAAATGAGTGGTTCAATCATAAAGGAAGCTGTCTTTGGCGTAATTTCTTTGAGAATTAAAAACCTTTTTAACCGATTATAATTTCAAAAGATGGAGACTATTTTAATTAAAAATGCTAAGATTGTAAACGAGAATGTGATTTTTGAAGGCGATTTGCTAATTGAAGGGAAGTTAATAATTGAAATTTCAAAAAATATAATTCCCGGCGAAAATACTGTAGTTGTTGATGCTGAAGGAAATTATTTAATTCCAGGTGCCATTGATGACCAGGTTCATTTTCGTGAACCCGGATTAACGCACAAAGGAGACATTTTTTCAGAATCTAGAGCCGCAATAGCAGGCGGAATCACCTCTTATATCGAGCAGCCAAATACCGTTCCTAACGCTGTAACGCAAGAATTATTAGAAGATAAATACGAAATAGCTTCCCGAAAATCACATGCCAATTATTCGTTTATGATGGGTGGAACAAACGATAATTTAGAAGAAATCCTGAAAACAAATCCTAGAAACGTTGCGGGGCTTAAACTTTTTTTGGGATCCTCTACAGGAGATATGTTAGTGGACAGTTCGCAGGCATTAGAGAAAATATTTTCTAGCACCAAACTTTTAATTGCGGTGCACAGCGAGGATGAATCTACAGTAAAAGCCAATTTAGAAAAATATAAATTAGAGTATGGCGATGATATTCCAGTAAAGTTTCATCATTTAATTAGAAGTGAAGAAGCTTGTTATAAATCTACTGTGAAAGTGATTGATTTGGCAAAAAAAACTGGTGCAAGGTTACACGTTTTTCATATTTCGACCGCCAAAGAAATGGAATTGTTTACTAATAAAATTCCTTTAGAAGAAAAACAAATTACGGCCGAAGTTTGTATACATCACCTTTGGTTTACGAATAAAGATTACGACACAAAAGGCAATTTAATCAAATGGAATCCTGCCGTAAAAACAGAGAACGACCGTAAAGTTTTGTGGGAAGCGCTTTTAGACGACCGAATTGACGTAATTGCAACAGATCACGCTCCACATACTTTAGAAGAAAAAAATCAAGTTTATACCAAAGCACCCTCTGGTGGGCCACTAGTCCAACACGCCGTTGTAGCAATGTTCGAGGCACATCATGAGGGCAAAATCTCCATTGAAAAAATTGTTGAAAAAATGGCGCACAATCCTGCCAAAATTTTTCAAATTGAAAAAAGGGGATTTATAAAAGTGGGCTATTATGCCGATTTAGTGATTGTAAATCCAAATAAAAAATGGACGGTTAATAAAGATAATATTCTTGCCAAATGTGGTTGGTCGCCTTTTGAAGGTTTTACTTTTAACTCAACAATTTCGCATACTTTTGTAAACGGGAAATTGGTTTACAACAACTTTGTAGTCAACGAAAATTTGGCTGGCGAACGATTACTTTTTGAACGTTAATTTATTTTAAATGAGAGGATTATTATTATTTTTAAGTTTTTTTATAATCTTAACAAGTTGTAAAAACACGACAGTCGAAAAGCCAGACAATTTGATTGAGGAAGATAAAATGATAAACATTTTGTATGATGTTTCTGTTTTGGAAGCCATAAAACTAACGAATCCAAAATCGTTAGAAACAAGAAAAATCAATAGCAACAAATACATTTATCAGAAATATAAAATTGATAGTCTTCAGTTTGCGAAAAGTGATTTGTATTAAGCTTCAGACATTGCCAATTACGAAAAAATATATAAAAAAGTAATTGAAAAAATAGATAATGTTAGAAAAACAGATTCTACTAATAATGCTAAAATTAAGAAATAACATTTTAACTTCTTTTCTAAGCACAAGCAAATCTGCAGGAAGCAGCGCTTTATAGGTATTAAAGTTTTAGCGCGTTTGTTAAAAGTGCAAAAAAAATTTCTAAATAATTCCAATTGATTTTGAATGTTCGATTGCGTCGCTACTATTTTTGAAGTAACAAACTGCAACATTCAGATTTTCAATATTCTTTA
>CALPKO020000278.1 GCA_943324165.2 Bdellovibrio sp. ZAP7
AATCAATAAGTCGAGTTTTTCATCTTGGTGCAGTCCAAACGTTTCTTTTGAAACAGAATGGTCTTTAACGGTGAGGTACACTTTTTGTTTAAAATTGTCCATTGTTTTTGAGGTAATCGTCTTTTAATTTTTTTAAATAAGAAATCGCAATGTTTTGATAAAGCGAACCTTCAATTAAGCAATCTTCATTTTGCGAATTTATCATAGAAATAGCAATGAATTTTGCGTTATTTCCAGTTTTATTAGCAGCTGTTTCTTGGTTCAATGCTACATAATTTGATGTTCCCATGTATTTCTCAAACTCGTCGTTATCATAAAAAATCAATTTAAATTTATCATTATCAATAGCAATCCAAATTTCTTTTTGAAAAAAATTGTTTGACTTAAACTTTGATGAAACGTATTGTTGAAAGGGAATGTTTTTTAAATTGTTTTCAAAAACGAAAGCATTTAAACTTTTGTTTCCAAGAATTTCTTTTCCATTTGAAACAACTAAGTAATCTGGAATTTCTATGCGCTGCCGGCTTATTCCGCAGGAAACAGCAATTAAAATCAAAAACAATATTACAATTTTTCTAGTCATAGCTGCGCTTTGGACGATTGTTCCATGTGGAACATTTTGATTTAGGATTTAGGATTTAGGATTTAGGAATTGGGATTTAGCAATGCTTTACCAACAAAACCTATCAAAAGACTTTCCTATGAAATTATATTATTTCCATTCTAAATTCCAAAATCTAAAATCTAAAATCTTACCTTCCTAAATAAACCAATAGAACAGAAACGTCACTTGGCGAAACGCCACTGATTCTTGAAGCTTGTGCAATTGTTGCCGGACGAATTTTCGTCATTTTTTGCCTTGCTTCAATCGACATCGACTTAATCTGATTGTAATCGAAATCATCAGGGATTTTCACCTCTTCTAAACGGGTCAATTTATTGGCATTATTTCGTTCTTTGTCAATATAACCAGAATACTTAACTTGAATCTCTGCTTGTTCTAAAATTTCTTGATCGACATCGTTGTTCGCAATATATTCAGCGACTTTTTCTATTTTTAAAATGTCTTCTAGATCTATTTGTGGTCTTGAAAACAATTTAAAAATCTTATCGCTTTGCGAAATAGCAGCAGTTGCTTTGGACGCTAAAATTGGATTTGCTTCTGCCATCGAAATGCTTGTTTCTTTGTAAAAAGCAACCATTTTTTCAGATTCATTCAATTTATGCTCCATTCTTCGCAAACGCTTCTCAGATGCCAAACCAATTTCATAACCCATTGGAGTTAATCTAAAGTCGGCATTATCTTGCCGTAAAAGCGTTCTAAACTCCGCTCTTGACGTAAACATTCTATAAGGTTCTTCTGTTCCTTTTGTGACTAAATCATCTATTAAAACGCCTATATAGGCCTCGTCTCGCTTTAGGATTAAAGGGTTTCGCTCTTGAATCTTTAAAGCTGCGTTTATACCAGCCATTAATCCTTGAGATGCTGCTTCTTCATATCCGGTTGTTCCGTTAATTTGTCCAGCGAAGTATAAACCTTCCACTAATTTAGTTTCTAAGGTGTGTTTTAATTGTGTTGGCGGAAAATAATCGTATTCGATGGCATAACCTGGTCGAAAAAACTTGACGTTTTCAAAACCTACAACCGAACGCAAAGCTTTAAATTGAATGTCTTCTGGAAGCGATGTTGAAAAGCCATTTACATAAACTTCAACCGTGTTCCATCCTTCAGGTTCTACAAAAAGTTGGTGTCTTTCTTTGTCTGCAAAACGATTAATTTTATCTTCAATAGAAGGGCAATACCTTGGGCCGATACTTTTAATTCTTCCATTAAACATTGGCGAACGATCAAATCCTTCTCTCAAAATATCATGAACATCGAGCGAAGTATAAGTCATGTGACATGATTTTTGAAAGGCCAAAGGTTTTGTTAAATCAGAATAAGAAAACTTATCAGGTTTTGCATCCCCTTTTTCTTCATTCATTTTAGAATAATCCAACGACCGTCCGTCAACCCTTGGCGGGGTGCCTGTTTTCATTCTACCAGCTTCAAAACCCGCTTTTACTAAATCCTCCGTGATTCCATAAGCAGCACTTTCTCCGGCCCTGCCTCCGCCAAATTGTTTTTCGCCTATATGAATCAAACCATTTAAAAAAGTACCATTGGTTAACACAATTGCTTTAGCATGAATTTCTACTCCAAGAGAAGTTTTTACCCCTTTAATTTTACCGTTCTCTATAATCAATCCGCTGACCATTTCTTGGTAAAAATCAAGGTTTGGGGTTTGTTCTAACATCAATCGCCATTCTTCTGCAAACCGCATTCTGTCGCTTTGTACACGAGGAGACCACATTGCTGGACCTTTTGATTTATTCAACATTTTGAATTGAATGGCGGTCTTGTCAGAAACAATTCCGGAATATCCACCAAGCGCATCAATCTCTCGAACGATTTGACCTTTAGCAATACCGCCCATTGCAGGATTACAAGACATTTGTGCAATATTTTGCAAACTCATTGTGACCAATAAAGTTTTCGCGCCCATGTTTGCGGCTGCCGCTGCGGCTTCAGAACCGGCGTGGCCTGCTCCTACTACAATTACGTCATATAAATCTTTGAACATTTGATTTTTGATAGTAGATTAACAATATCTGATTTAAGATTTAGTTATTCTGGATTGAAATTGTTCCACGTGGAACTATAAATTTTAGATTAACGAATTACGATTTTTGATTTAAGCTAAATTTGAAATTAAAACCAAAGGTGTTCCACGTGAAACATTTGTTCTAATTATCGAAAAGCGACATTTTCTCGTTCTCCTTTGTTCTCATAATGTCGGCGTCTTTTACTGTTTTGTCTTTGTATCCTGCATAATGCAAAACACCGTGCGCCATTACTCTTTTCAATTCATTTTCAAATTCAACTTGAAATTCATCAGCGTTTTCAAGAACTCTTTCAATAGAAATAAAAATATCACCATGTAACTCATTTCCAACAGAGTAATCAAAACTAATAATATCCGTTAAATCGTCATGTTGAAGGTATTCCAGATTGATTTTATGCAGATAATCGTCATCGCAAAAAATATAATTTATCTCTCCCTCAATTTTATTTTCTGAAACAATAATTTTGCTGATCCACTCGGAAAACAAAATTTCATTGTCTAATTCAAAATCGGTTTCGTAGTTAAAACTTATCATTATTCTTAAAATATTCTTGCACTTTCTGATTAAAATTTGGCCGCAAAGGTAAGCTTTGTCTGTTTAAAATTTCAATAGAATTCAAATAATCTTTCAATCCCGCTGGCATAGCATTAGTTTGATTGTTAAACTGTTTTTTACTGGTTTCTCCTTGCCTCTTCT
>CALPKO020000279.1 GCA_943324165.2 Bdellovibrio sp. ZAP7
GATGTAGAAACTAAAGCAAACGTATAGGTTTTCTTAAATTTAATTTTCATTTACACTTCTAATTTATAGCCAACACCTTTGATGGTTTTGAATAAATCTTCCCCTATTTTTTCGCGAAGTTTTCTAATGTGAACATCGATAGTTCTTCCGCCTACGATGACTTCATTACCCCAAACTTTATCTAGAATTTCTTCGCGCTTGAAAACTTTTCCAGGTTTGGATGCCAAAAGATAAAACAATTCAAATTCTTTTCGAGGCAAAACAATTTCGATTTCGTCCTTGATAATTTTATATTCTTCTCTGTTGATTTCAATTCCACCAACATTCAAAGTTTCAGAATTAGGCTCTGTTTCTTTTATTCTTCGCAACAGCGCCTTAACCTTGCTTACTAATAATTTTGGCTTGATTGGTTTCGCAATATAATCATCCGCGCCAGCATCAAAACCAGCTACTTGAGAATAATCTTCACTTCTTGCTGTTAAAAAAGCGATGACAACATTGCTTAATTCTGGGATTTTACGGATTAATTCACAAGCTTCCATTCCATCCATTTCTGGCATCATAACGTCCATAATGATCAAATTAGGCAATTCTTTTTTGGCTTTAGTGACAGCTTCTTTACCATTTACTGCAGTAATTACCTGATAACCTTCTTGCGACAAATTATAACCCACAATTTCGAGAATGTCTAATTCGTCGTCAACTAACAGAATTTTTATGTCCTTTTTCTTCATAATGGCAAAATTTGGTTGATTTGCGATGGTAAAAGTAAATATAAAACAAAACGTTTTATACAATTTACCATAATTTAATCTATTAACATTTAGTTAATGTTTAAATCATTTAATGGTAACTTTCTAGTAACTTCAACTTTACAAATCGAACGTTCCTTTGCACAAAATTAAAACAAAAAAATGAAACTAAAATTTCTGCTTATTACTCTTTTTATTTGTTCGCTCGCATGGTCGCAAAACAAAGGTACAATTTCTGGTGTTATTTTAGACAAAGATCTAAATAATGAGCCCTTGGCATTTGCAAATATAACTTTGAAGGGCACGACAGTTGGCACATCAACAGATGCTGAAGGGAAATATACGATTGAAGTTGCTGCTGGAAACTACACTCTAGTAATTAGTTTCTTAGGTTATGAAACTGTTGAAATTCCTTGTTTTGTTAAAGAAAATGAAATTATAACTATAAATAAAACCATTGGCTCTGGAAGTGTAAGTTTAAACGATGTAGTTGTAAAAACAACTGTCAATAGAGAAAAAGAAACTGCATTATTACTAGAACAAAAAAATGCGGTAGTTATCAAACAAAGCATTGGTGCACAAGAAATGGCGCGCAAAGGTGTTAGCGATGTAGAGGAAGGATTAACGAAAATCACTGGAATTACAAAAGTTGGCTCACGAGGATTATTTGTTCGTGGACTAGAAGACCGCTACAACAACTTGCTGATTAACGATTTGGCTGCGCCTACTAACAATCCGTTCAAGAAAATTATTCCATTGGAATTATTTTCTACAGATATTGTGGGAGTAATTGAAGTATATAAAACATTTAATCCTAATATCTACGGTGATTTTGCAGGTGGAACATTCAACATCCAAACTTCAAAAGGCTCGAAAAGTGTTACAAAATTAAATATCGGAGTTGGCTATACAGACAATATAAGTTTACAGGATTTTTCGATTTCTAAAGATGCTAATTCTACCAAAGGATTTTTTGGATTAACAGGAAACGATCGAGATTTACCTGGATTTTTAGGAAATACAGCAACAGGGCAAACCATCAACAATGCTCAAGCGTTAGTGTCTTTCAAAAAAAGTGGCTTCGATGTTGAAAAAACAAAGGCTCCATTAAATTCAAGTGTTGGTGTTTTACATTCGGAAAAATTTGATTTAAAAGACGAAAGAAACTTTTCGTACTTAGTTTCAATTAATTTTGACAATAACTATTCGTATAGAAAAGGAGTTGAACGAAATTTCAGATCAGATTTGGCTGGCTATGTTTATCAAATCGATTTTGACAACACTGAATATCGTTACAAGACTTCATTGACTTCTCATTTAGGATTAAATTACAATACTAAAAAACTAAAATTGTCTTTCAATACATTGTTTATTAAAACCACTGAAAACCTAATTAAAGACCAATTTGGTATTGCAAATTCAGGTTCTAGTACCAATAAAACTTTAATCAGAACCAATCAATTAGATGAATCTAATTATTTGAACAATCAATTGAATGCAGAATATGCCTTAAATGATGACAAAAGTCAAACTATAAAAGCAGGAGTTTCTTATGCTGTAACAAAATATGAGCAACCCGATAGAAAGTTTTTTTCTGGAACTTTGACAAATGGAAAAATTTTATCAACCATTGGAGGAAACAATTTTATTAAACAATATTTAGAAATAAATGGCGATTCTTATATGTCAAGTTTAGCCGAATACAACTTGAAATTTGGTGGAAACGAAAAAAACAATAAATTGACAATTGGTTTTAATGGAAATTCATCAAATATGAAATCTTCCTATCGATTTGTTGCGCCGGCAAGCAATTCTGCACCAAATATCGATTCTCCTTTAAATTCAGTTGATGCACAATTAAACACTTATTTATCGAATGGATTGTTCAATTTCAGAGAAAGTTCAAACAATACTTATCAAGCAAAACTAAAAGAATCAGCCACTGCTGGATATGCTAATTTGTTATTTAGATTTAATGAAAAATGGGAACTAAATGGAGGTTTGAGATTAGAAAGTACTATCAGAAAAACCAAATACAGAGAACAAGGATCTTTTACAGACCCATTTATAGAATTAGTTTATGACAATTTATACATTTTGCCTGCTTTAAATTTAAAATATGGTATGAATGAAAAATCAAATTTGCGTTTTTCAACTACAAAAACCTATACACGACCAGTGGTTATGGAGGCTTATCCAATAGAATACATCAATGCAGATGGAACTTCTGTCAGAGGAAATCCGTTTTTAGTAAACAGTGATAATTATAATGTAGATTTAAAATACGAATTTTTTCCAACTTCAAAAGAAACTTTTGCAATAGGATTGTTTGGGAAGAAGATTAAAAATCCAATCGAAAGAACTTTTACAGCAAATGCGGCCAATTCGACGATTACTACTTACATGAATTCTGACAATGCAACTTTGTTTGGTGCTGAAATAGAATTTATTTTAGATTTGGCAAGAATCAATAATAAATTAAGTGATTTTTCTGTGGGATTCAACACTTCTTTAATGGATACAAAAGTAGAAGTGAAAGATTTTACTAAAAATCCTGACGGAAGTATAACAACTTCAATAGAAACGCACAAGAATAGAAATTTACA
>CALPKO020000280.1 GCA_943324165.2 Bdellovibrio sp. ZAP7
CGAAACTTTATCATGTGGCACAGGTGCAACGGCAGTGGCAATCGCGATGAATGCAACCGGAAAAACTTCCAGCAACAAAATAAAAATTAATGTCGAAGGCGGAAAATTAGAAGTTTCATTTGAAAAAGAAAATGATATTTACAAAAATGTTTTTCTAAAAGGAAATGCAGAATTTGTTTTTTCGGGTAATTGCATCGTTTCTTTCAATGACTAACTCTAAATTCTAATGTTAAATGAAAAGAAGATATTGTATTAAATCATAAATCGCTAATTCTTAATCTTCAATCAAAAATCCTTAATCTTCAATCGAAAATCAAAATGATAACTCTGAAAGGAAAAAATATCTTTCTTCGCGCATTAGAGCCTAACGATTTAGAGTTTATATATGCCATCGAAAACGACGAGTCTGTTTGGGAAATTAGTCATACACAAACACCTTATAGTCGCTTTTTAGTACGCCAATATCTTGAAAATGCAAACCAAGATATTTATGAAGCAAAGCAATTGCGGTTAGCAATTTGCGAAAATGATGATGAAAATGCCATTGGTTTGATAGATTTATTTGACTTTGATCCAAAAAACAATCGCGCTGGAATTGGTATTTTAATAAAAAACACTAACGATAGAAACCAAGGAATTGGAACTGAAGCAGTGGGTTTGTTAATCAATTATGCTTTTTATAATTTGAATCTAAACCAACTTTATGCAAATATTGACACGCAAAATATAGGAAGTTTAAAGCTTTTTACTAATTTTGGATTTCAAAAAATTGGCGTTAAAAAACAATGGAATTTAGTGAACGGCATTTATAAAGATGAGGCTTTATTTCAATTAATTCATCAAATCAATTAAAATTTATATTTTGAAACTAAAAAAAATACTCACCATATGCTCTATCGTATTAGTAACTGTTGCATCGATTTATGGTTACATTCTTTATCGACAGATTTTTGCAGACAACACTAATTTTTCTCAAGAAAAGGTTTTTGTTTACATCCCAACCGATGCTAATTTTGAAAAAGTAGTTGAAGTTATGAAACCTTACCTCAAAGATATGGAGCGATTTAAAATGGTTGCAGAGAAAAAATCATACCCAACAAATATAAAATCTGGAAAATTTTTGTTAAAAAACGGTATGAACAGCAATGACATTATCAATAGTTTGAGACAAAATGTTCCTGTCGATTTGGCTTTTAATAATCAAGAACGTTTGGAAGATTTCTGTGGTCGAATTGGGACACAAATCGAAGCGGATAGTTTGTCTTTGCTAACGGCATTTAAAGATAAAAATTTTTTAGACGAAAATGGTTTCACAGACGAAAATGTCTTGAGTATGTGTATTCCGAATTCCTATGAGTTGTTTTGGAACATCAACGCCACGAAATTCCGCGACAGAATGGCGAAAGAATATAGAAAATTTTGGACAGCAGAACGGATACAAAAAGCTAAAACTTTAAATTTAACACCTATTCAAGTTTCAATTTTGGCCTCAATTGTACACAAAGAAACAGTCAAAAAAGACGAAAGACCAAGAGTGGCGGGAGTTTATTTGAATCGTTTGGCACGAAACATAAAATTAGAAGCCGATCCAACTGTAATTTATGCTGTAAAGAAGAACAGCAACGATTTTACGTTAGTAATAAAACGTGTTTTAAACAAAGATTTATTAACGGATTCTCCTTACAATACCTACAAGTATTTTGGATTGCCACCAGGACCAATTGCAATGCCGGACATCACGGCACTAGAAGCAGTCTTAAGTCCAGAAAAACACAATTATATTTATTTTTGCGCTAGTGTAACCAACTTTGGTTACCACGAATTTGCAGAAAATCCGGCGCAGCATGAACTAAATCGGCAGAAATATGTAGCTTGGATTTCGAAACAAGGTATAAAAAGGTAGTTTTGAAATTTTCAAAAATTAAATTTCTATTTGGTTTTTTTATCTTTTCAGGCTTTGTTTCTGCGCAAAGTAATATAAATGCTTTTTTAAAACCTCCAGATTCACTTAATAAATCAAGACTTAAAACGGTAATAAGTTCAGAAGCTATTGTTGCTTCTTCTGTCTTGATTGGATTGAATCAACTTTGGTACAAAGATTTTCCAAAATCTGATTTTCATTTTATAAATGACAATGCTGAATGGTTACAAATGGATAAAATAGGCCATTTTTATTCTTGTTATCATATAGGAAGGTTGGGTGCAGAAAGTTTAAGTTGGAGCGGTGCAAACCAAAAATCGCAATTGCTATATGGAGCAACTTTAGGATTAGCTTTTATGTCGGTTGTGGAGGTATTTGATGGAAAATCATCGCAATGGGGTTTTTCAGTTGGCGATATGGCAGCAAATGTATTGGGAACAGGCTTTTATGTTTCGCAAGATTTACTTTGGAAAGAACAACGCATTGTGCCAAAATTTTCGTTTCATCAAACAGTTTATGCTGCTGCAAGGCCAAATGTTTTAGGAAACAGTTTCAATGAGCAAATTATCAAAGATTACAATGGTCAAACTTATTGGCTTTCTACCAATGTTCATTCTTTTTTTAAAGCTTCAAAAATTCCTAATTTCATTAATTTAGCTTTAGGATATGGAGCCGAAGGAATGATTACCGCAAACAATTCTTTTATCAATGGTATTTTCCTTCCGGAAAAGAGTAGAATGAGACAATTTTACGTCAGTTTTGATGTTGATTTGACGAAAATTAAAACAAAATCAAACACTTTAAAAACAATTTTCTCTTTTTTAAACACAATTAAAATTCCAGCTCCCACCATTGAAATCAATGAACGAGGAAAAACAAAATTTCATTATTTCTACTTTTAACAAATATTAACAATCTTATAGTCAAGTTTATAATTTTATTTGTATATTTGTTCCGTAGAAATTTCTTGATGTGACAGGCAAGAAGAAAAACAATTTATGATTAAAAAATGGATATTTTACTCTAGTATTACCTTAGTTATCGCTTTTATAAGCTCGGGTTTTAAACCCTTACAATACGAAAAACAATCTTGGTTTTTCATTAAAAAAAGTGAAGCACTTATTCATTTATTTCCTTCCCTCGAACCGACAGATTATGTCTGTTTTAAATCGCCAATTGCAGGAAAATCATTTACAGGTTTCAAAGAAGCAATTGCTTTTAGAGAATCTCAAGGACAATTCAAATTAATCAATTCTTTGGGTTATATGGGTAAATACCAGTTTGGTGTATCTGCTTTGCGCGCAATTGGAATCAACAATTCAGTCAACTTCTTGAATAATCCAAAATTGCAGGAAGAAGCTTTTCTAGTTTTGTTATCAAAAAACAAATGGGAATTGAGAGAAGAGATTCAAAGATACGATGGTGATGTTGTGAA
>CALPKO020000281.1 GCA_943324165.2 Bdellovibrio sp. ZAP7
ATATGTTTTGTGCGGCAATATTGGCGCTGAAAACGTTGGTGCGAACACCTCATGTAACCTTAAATTTGAATCCATTTCCCATCCCGATTTACATTTTATTTATCCAACAATCACGACCGAAGATGTAAAAACAAAACCAAAAAGCATTGATTTTATTGGTGATTGGAGAAAATTTGTAAAAGAAAATCCTTACGGAAGTTTATTTGATTGGTACAACTTTTTGGGTGCAGGCAACAAACAAGGAGAGATTAGAGTAGATGATGCGCAAGAAATGTTGAAGTCGCTTTCGCTGAAATCTTACGAAGGTGGTTATAAAGTCATGATTGTTTGGATGGCGGACAAATTGAATATCTCAGCATCAAATAAATTGTTGAAATTATTAGAAGAACCGACAGACAAAACACTTTTTATTTTAATTTCAGAAAACGAAGAAGACATAATTCAAACGATTCGTTCGCGTTGTCAGGTGTTGCATTTTAACGGTTTACCTGAAAAAGTAATTGCGCAAGCATTGCTTGAAAATCAAAATATTGAAACCAAAACGGCTACAAAAATTGCCCATCAAGCGCAAGGAAACTTCAATAAAGCGCTGCAACTGTTGCAAACAGATAACGAAGATTTACATTTTGAGCAATGGTTTGTGAATTGGGTCCGTGCCGCTTTTAGGGCCAAAGGAAACGCCGCTGCCATTCACGATTTAATTGCTTGGAGCGAGCAAATTGCCGCTTTGGGGCGAGAAACGCAAAAGAAATTTTTGCATTTTTGCATAGACATGTTCCGACAAGCTTTGTTATTGAATTACGAAGCACCAAGTTTGGTATATTTAGAACCGCAAGTGGAGAAGTTTAAACTAGAAAATTTTGCACCTTTTGTGAACGGAAATAACATTCAAGCTATTTTTAAAGCACTTTCTGATGCCATGTACCACATTGAACGCAACGGAAATGCAAAAATTATTTTGACAGATTTGTCAATACAACTAACACGATTAATTCATAAAAAATAAAATTATGATCAATATTTCTTCCATTTTAATATTGCTTTTTCTAGCCGTAACATTCATTCAATCTGGTTACGACAAAACCATGTATTGGAAAGACAATGTAGATTGGTTAACAGGACACTTTGCAAAAACTCCAATTAGAAACATGGTGCCTTTTTCGTTATTTTTAATTTTGGTTTTAGAATTAGTTGCTGGTATTTTGTGTATTTCGGGCATTATTCAACTTTTGGTGAATAATGGAAGATCATTCGGATTGTATGGTGCCATTTTTTCTTGTATCACATTGATTTTTTTACTTGTTGGTCAACGTTTGGCGAAAGATTATGATGGCGCAAGAACGATTGTGATTTACTTTATACCCGCGATTCTAGCAACCTATTGGTTGAGTTAGGGATTGCGATTATTAATTTTCTTTAAAAGCTAATCTTTAAATTTATTAAATAAGAAATTGAAAGATGTAAGCGGCTTTTTTCTAATAAGTTAATATTAATATTATTATTGTGAGGAACTAGGATTTATAATAAAATAAAATCAACCTAAGTATAGTATTATAAATACTACTAACTAAAAAAGCCAATCAAGTTTTAAAACGAGATTGGCTTTTTTATTTTATTAAATGGAAAGTCTTAGACTTTCATTAACTAAGCTGAAATGAATTACCCTTTTAAAGCTTCTGCTCCACCTACAATTTCCAAAATTTCGTTGGTAATTGCTGCTTGTCGCGCTTTATTATAGGTTAATTTCAATTGGTTCCTCAATTCTGTTGCGTTATCAGTTGCTTTGTGCATTGCGGTCATACGTGCGCCATGCTCAGATGCAAAAGAATCTCTAATGCCTTTGTACAATTGTGTTTTTAATGATTTTGGAATCAAAGCCATCACAATTTCTTCTTTTTCAGGTTCAAAAATATAATCTGCTGTCGAAACTGGTTGATCTGATTTTATTGGCGCTAAAGGTAAAAATTGTTCTACTTGAACAATTTGAGTCGCAGCATTTTTAAATTGATTGTATACCAATTCAATTTTATCGTAATCGCCTGATACAAATTTTTCTGTCAATAATGTTGCAATAGTAGCCACGTTTTCAAATGTCAAATTATCAAAAATTGGGCTTTGATTGTCAACAACTGATAAAGTTTTGCTCAAAACATCGTTTCCTTTTTTACCAATTGCAAAAACATCAACTTGTTTGCCTTTGTAAAATTCTGAACGATTTTTAACTTCTTTGATTACGTTGGTATTGAATGCGCCGCATAAACCTCTGTTTGAGGTGATGGCAACAACCAATACTTTTTTGATTTCACGCTGTTTTGTGAATTCGCCACCAATATCTCCATCCAAAGTTGAAGAAAGGTTTTGTAATAATTCCGTTAGTTTTTCGGCATAAGGTCGCATCGCTGTAATTGCATCTTGTGCTTTTTTTAGCTTTGCAGCAGAAACCATTTTCATAGCCGATGTAATTTGCATCGTAGATGAAACGGAAGTAATTCTATTACGGATTTCCTTTAAGTTTGCCATTTATTATAGGTTTTAGGTATTTGGTGTTGGGTGTAGGGCGCAGTATAAACTAGAACCTAATACCCAAAACCTAATGCCTTTTTAATTATATTTTGCTGATACTTCTTTAGCTACATTTTCGATAACTCCTGTGATGTTGTCATCTAATTTTCCGGCTTTTAATGCATCAAGTGTGTCTCTGTGTTTGTTGTTAAGGAAAGACAAGAAATCTTTTTCAAATTCTTTAACCTTGTTAACAGGAACATTTCTCAACAAGTTTTTAGAACCTGCGTAAATAATAGCTACTTGGTCTTCCACAGTATATGGGTCGTTCAAACCTTGTTTCAAGATTTCTACGTTGCGTTTTCCTTTTTCGATTACGTTTAAAGTTACAGCATCTAAATCAGAACCAAATTTAGCAAATGCCTCCAATTCACGGAATTGCGCTTGGTCTAATTTTAATGTTCCAGCCACTTTTTTCATTGACTTAATTTGTGCATTTCCACCTACACGAGATACTGAAATACCTACGTTAATCGCTGGTCGAACTCCTGAATTAAACAAATCTCCATCAAGGAAAATCTGTCCATCAGTAATCGAAATTACGTTAGTTGGGATGTATGCAGAAACATCACCCGCTTGAGTTTCGATAATTGGCAAAGCAGTTAATGAACCTCCACCTTTAACAATTCCTTTTAAAGAATCTGGCAAATCATTCATTTTGCTAGCAATTTCATCGTTTGCAATTACTTTACAAGCTCTTTCTAATAAACGAGAGTGTAAGTAAAATACGTCTCCTGGATAAGCTTCTCTTCCTGGAGGTCTTCTTAATAAAAGAGAAACCTCACGATAAGC
>CALPKO020000282.1 GCA_943324165.2 Bdellovibrio sp. ZAP7
ACTCTTATCAATCTTTAAACTATCTGGCGCATTATCGACTTCAATTGTAGGATACTGGTCTTTGATTACCGAAATCTGATAGCTTAATTTCTCATAATCCTTCACTTTATCGTTAGAAGTAATAATTTGATAATCAATATTTTGATTAATGCTTTTAGACAATTGGAAAATGTTTTCTGAAGAAGAAAAAGCGCTAACGGAAGTTAAATCTGAAAATTGAACTGCTTTTGTCGCCAAAGTAGCCACTTTCCAAGTTACACGAGAACCTTCCGGAACAATTGCATTTCCAGTTCCTTTAACGATTTCAGATTTTCTATTTAAATACGACGGAAAATGCACAATCATTTCAAAGTTAGCAATAGTAGGAACTGCAACCACCGCAAGCTCATAATCGCTAGAGGAAACTTCGTTGGCTTCGACGTGAAACTCGATATTTTTAAAAGGTTTAGAAAATCGGTATTCAAAAAAACCCGGCTTTGCACTTTCCATAAAATAACTTTCATCATTAATGAAAATCATAGCATTCTCTGGTACAACTTTTCCTCTTGATTTAATTTGCAATACAAAATCATTGCCTTGTTCTGTTTGTAGATTTGGATTTAAAACCATAAATTCAAATGGCGCTGGCGGTAAATATTGATTTTTAAAATGCACCACCCTATCCAAACTTTGCGACAAAATATTGGCATTTCCTGAAATATAAAAATAAGAAAAAAACAAAATTGGAATAACTGCCAATGGTAAAAACTGCCTGTTTTTGTTAAGATCTATTGCGTTTGAAAATGGAATCGGCTGCAACGAATTTGCTTTTTGATCTATCGATGCTAATAATAATTCTGATTGGTTTTCATCATTAGCCAATTGCAAAAAATTTGTCAATTTATCGCTCACTTCTGTAAAATGATTACCGATTATTTTAGACGCATCTTTATAGTCGATGCCTTTTTGAATTTTAAAAAGTTTAGTAATAGGAAATAAAATGTACCGCGCTAAAAGAAAAACTTCAACAACAACGAAAATCCAAAACAAAAAAGTTCTTCCAACAGGTTTTAGCCAAAGAAAATATTCGACAAAAAGCGTAAATAATAAATAAATCAAACCTAATCCAACAAAAAAGATAATTCCTTTAAGCAGTTCATTGGTGTAATATTTCTTAATAAAACCCTCAAGTTTTTGATAAATTATTGTCTTGGTATCCAAAATATATAAAATTTTTTATAACTGCTAAAAGTAATAATAATAATGAATAAAGGAATGTTAAAATTAGAAATTTGTGCATTGCTAAGATATTTAATAACTTTGAAAGATAAATGTATTGAAAATGAAATATTTATTAGCTTATAGCATTCCGCTGATTGGTGTTTTAGGAATTTATACGGGAGGAGTTTGGTGCTTTAATGCGTTAATTTTTGCTTTCGTAATAATTCCAATATTAGAAATGATTTTGCCAATCGATATAAAAAACTATAACAACGAAACCGTTTCAAGCAGAACGAAAAGTGTATTTTTTGATGTTTTACTCTACTTGAATGTACCAATTGTATATGGCGCTTTGTTACTTTCTTTGTATAAAATTTCAAATTTTGATTTAGCCAAATATGAAATAATTGGAACGACTTTAAGTCTTGGAATCATTCTCGGTGCAAATGGCATTAATGTTGCGCATGAACTTGGTCATAGAAAAGCTTTCTTTGAAAAAATGTTGGCCAAGATGCTTCTAATTCCCAATCATTATACCCATTTTTTTATTGAACACAATCACGGACATCATTTGAATGTTTCAACGCCCAAAGATCCATCAACCGCAAAATACAACCAAAGTCTATATGCTTTTTGGCTTCAAACCGTTACCGGAACTTATTTAAAAGCATGGGAAATCCAAATATATTTAAACAAAATGGAAAACAGAAAGTTTTTTGACTTTAAAAGCGATATGTTTTGGTTTACAATAATTCAAGCAAATTATTTGACTTTAGTTTATGTTTTATTTGGCACAAATGGACTATTACTAGCAGTTTTTGCTGGAATTGTGGGTTTTTTGTTGTTGGAAACCATCAATTACATCGAACATTACGGCCTAAAAAGAAAACTTCTTGCATCAGGAAGGTACGAACGCGTAACCGAAAGACATTCTTGGAATTCTAATCACATTTTAGGAAGAATTATGTTGTATGAATTGACCAGACACAGCGATCATCATTACAAATCACAAAAAAAATACCAAATTCTAGAATACCACGATGTTTCACCGCAAATGCCTTTTGGCTATCCAACTTCGATGGTGATGTCGTTTCTGCCGACGCTTTGGTTTTCGGTAATGAACAAGAGAATTCCTAGTGAGATGATTTTATGATTTTAGATTATTTTTTAACTTTCTTCATCATAAATTTTCAACTTCATGAAATCCTTGTGCATTTTGTAGTTAAAGAATTATCTTTGCACAAAATCAACAAAAATGTCTAAACAAGTTCGTGTGCGTTTTGCACCAAGTCCAACTGGCGCATTGCATATTGGTGGCGTTCGTACTGCCCTTTTCAACTATTTATTTGCTAAAAAACACAATGGTATTTTCTTTTTACGTGTAGAAGATACAGACCAAAATCGCTTTGTGGAAGGCGCTGAACAATATATCTTAGACGCTTTAGAATGGTTAGGAATTTCTCCAAGTGAAACTGTTGGTAAAAATGAAAAATTTGGTCCTTATCGTCAATCGGAAAGAAAACATTTGTACAAACAATATGCTGATGAATTAATTGAAAATGGAAATGCTTATTATGCTTTTGATAGTAACGAAGCATTGGATTTTCATAGAAAACAACACGAAGAAGAAGGAAAAACATTTATTTACAATCACCACAACCGAGAAAAATTAGATAATTCGTTGGTTATTTCTGTAGAAGAAACACAAAAAAGAATTGCTAACGGCGAAGATTTTGTAATTCGATTTAAAACACCTGTAAATGAAACTTTGCATTTGCATGACATTATTCGTGGAGATATAAAATTTGAAACGAATCTGTTAGATGACAAAGTTTTATTTAAATCTGACGGAATGCCAACCTATCATTTAGCCAATATTGTAGACGATCATTTGATGGAAACTTCACACGTTATTCGTGGTGAGGAATGGTTGCCAAGCATGCCGCTGCATGTTTTGTTGTACAGAAGTTTTGGATGGGAAAGTCCAGCATTTGCTCATTTACCATTAATTTTAAAACCTGTCGGAAACGGAAAATTGTCTAAACGCGATGGCGATAAATTAGGATTTCCTGTCTTTCCATTGCAATGGGAAGATGCTGCCAGCAAGATAATATCTCTAGGTTATAAAGAAAAAGGATTTTTTCCAGAAG
>CALPKO020000283.1 GCA_943324165.2 Bdellovibrio sp. ZAP7
AATTATGGCGGAATTTGTTAATGGTTACGAAGCCATGGGACGTATCGGTCCATGCGTTTCTATTTTTGGGTCTGCACGCACAATGCCAGAAGATCATTTTTACCATTTGGCCGAAAAAATAGCTTTTAAAATCAGTAAAGCTGGTTATGGAGTAATTACCGGAGGTGGTCCAGGCATTATGGAAGCTGGAAATAAAGGTGCGCATCTTGGCGGTGGAACTTCTGTTGGACTCAATATCGAATTGCCTTTTGAGCAACATTTTAATCCGTACATTGATAGAGATAAAAATTTGAATTTTGATTATTTCTTTGTTAGAAAAGTTATGTTTGTAAAATATTCTCAAGGTTTTGTTGTAATGCCAGGGGGCTTTGGCACTTTAGACGAAATGTTTGAAGCCATCACTTTGATTCAGACGAAAAAAGTGGCTAAATTCCCCATTATTTTGGTTGGACGCGATTTTTGGTCCGGTTTGATCGATTGGATTAAAAGTGTTTTGGTTGAAAAATATGGTAATGTCAGCCCAAAAGACTTGGATTTGATTAAAATTGTCGATACTGAAGATGAAGTTGTAGAAGTACTCGACACTTTTTATAAGAAATACACATTAAGCCCGAATTTCTAGTCATTAATTTTCAAAAAAAACCATTGAAACCTAACTTTTCAACAATTTTTGTTGTATTTTTTCTTTTTTTATCATCAAAGCAATTTGCACAACATTTTTCAAAATTAAATGTTGATGTAAATGCTAAAACCCATATTTTAACAGTAAATCAAATGTTAATATATTTTAATGAAACGAAAGATACACTTCAAAATTTGATTTTTAATGACTGGAACAATGCCTATTCGTCGAACAAAACCCCTTTGGCTAAAAGGTTTTCAGATGAATTTAATAGAAGTTTTTATTTTACTAATATCGAAAACAGAGGAAGTACGAACGAAATAAAAATCTCGCAAAAAAATATACCGGTAAATTTTGTCAGAACCGAAGAAAACCCTGATTTGATTGAAATTCAACTTCCAAATAAAATTTTACCACAACAAAAAGTTGAATTTCAACTTTCTTATCAAGTTAAAATTCCAAGTGATGAATTTACCCAATATGGATTTGGAAAAAACGGTAAAATATACATGAAAAATTGGTTTTTAAATCCTGCAAAATATGAAAATCATAACTTTATAAAATACAATAACTACGATTTAGATGATATCCCAAATTCAATTTGTGATTTTGAAATTGACTTGAAATTTTCTGAAAAATTATATTTACAATCTGATTTGAATTTACAAAAAACAGAAAACTCACTTGGATATAAAACAATAAAATTAATCGGTAAAAATAGGAGTGATTTTAGTATTTATCTTTCTAAAAACAATGATTTTGAAAACTTTAAAAATAATGTCGTTGAAGTAGCTACAAATCTAAATGCATCAAAATTAGATGCTATTCAAAAAGCGATTAAAATTGATAAAGTTGTTCAATTCGTGAGCCAAAACGTTGGAAAATATCCAAATACAAAAATCACAGTATCGCAAGCCGATTACGACCGAAATCCATTATATGGTTTGAATCAATTGCCCTATTTTGTAAGCCCATTTTCTGATGAATTTCTTTTTGAAATTAAATTTTTAAAAACCTATCTCAACAATTTTTTAAAAAATAGTTTGCAACTGGATATTAGAAAAAACAACTGGATTTTTGATGGAATTCAAGTTTACACGATGATGAAATACATCGATGAATATCATCCCGATAGCAAAATGATGGGGAGCGTTGCCAAATTTAAGTTACTGAAAAGTTTCAATTTGGTGAATTTAGATTTCAACGAACAATACAGCTATTTCTATATGTTGATGGCACGAAAAAATCTTGATCAACCTTTGAATGAATCAAAAGAAAATTTGATAAAATTTAACGAACAAATTGCTAACAAATATAAAGCTGGTTTAAGTTTGAAATATTTAGATAACTATTTAGAAAACAATCGTGTTCAGAATAGTATTTATGAATTTATAGCATTGAATGACCAAAAACCTGCAACTCAGGAAGATTTTGAAAGTCTATTAAAAAAAAATGCAGGCAAAAATATCGATTGGTTTTTTAGTACCATTATTGATTCACGAAAGATGATTGATTTTAAATTTGAAAATGTCACAAAAACTAAAGACAGCATCACTTTTACCATAAAAAATAAAACACAAACGATTGTTCCTGTGCCAGTTTATGGCCTTAAAAATAAAAATATAGTTTTTAAAAAATGGTTCGAAAACATTTCAACTGACAGCACTTTCACAATAGCTCGGAATGACGCGAACAAAATAGTTTTGAATTACAAGAACGAAGTCCCTGAATATAATTTACGTAATAATTGGAATAAATTTAGTGGTTTTAATGTTTCCAATCGACCTTTTAAATTTGTCTTTATGAAAGATTTGGAAGATCCATATTACAATCAAATTTTATATGTTCCAACGTTAACTTATAATCTTTATGATGGTGTTTCGCCGGGTTTTAGATTCCATAACAAAACTATTTTAGACAAACCCTTCACCTTCGATATAAACCCGACCTATTCAACTATAACAGATAAATTGATTGGAGATTTTTCTTTTAGTATAAATCAAAATTTCCGCGAAAGCGCACTTTACAACGTAAGATATAATCTAAGTGGTTCGTTTTCTCATTATGCGCCAAACGCAAGTTATTCTAAAATAAATCCAGTTGTATTTATTAGATTTAGACCAAAAGACTTGCGAAACAACCAAAAAGAATTGCTGCTTTTTAGACAAGTATTTGTAAATCGTGATCAATCTAATTTTAGTTCCGAAATTAATAAACAAAGCTATAATGTATCCAATATTAAGTACATATTGTCAAAAACTGAGATTACCAAACACTTTAGCTTTTATAACGACTTTCAATTGTCTAAAACATTTGGCAAAATAGCAACAGAATTACAATTTAGAAAATTATTTGACGACAATCGACAAATCAATTTGCGCTTTTATGCTGGTAGTTTTCTTTATAATAGTACCAATTCTGACTTTTTTAGTTTTGCTCTAGATAGACCGACCGATTATTTATTTGATTACAATTATTACGGTCGCTCGGAAAGCACTGGGGTTTTTAGCCAACAGATTATCATTGCCGAAGGAGGATTTAAATCAAAATTGAATACTCCTTTTGCAAATCAATGGATTGCAACAGCAAACGGGAGTTTTAACGTTTGGAATTGGATTGAAATTTATGGCGATTTAGGATTCTTGAAAAATAAATCACAAAAAGAACAATTTGCTTACGATAGCGGAGTTCGTTTTAATTTGATAACC
>CALPKO020000284.1 GCA_943324165.2 Bdellovibrio sp. ZAP7
TACCTCCCGAACAATATCATTAATAATGTATCTAGACCAGTGTTGATTTTGCAACCTTATTTTTGTTTACTTTGTAAAGTTATGATTTTATCATCATTGCAAAGATATGAGACATTTGCGGAGCACTTCAGAGGAACATTTTGCGGAGCAGGGTAACAGAAAAACGACAATTTATCAGAAATTTTCTAACCTTCGTATTATACAGCTAGGCAACTTTAACTTATATTTGCATTTCAAAAAATTTACAATCATGTTTGATAATTTAAGCGAGAAATTAGACAAAGCCTTCCATATTCTAAAAGGACACGGAAAAATCACCGAAATAAATGTTGCAGAAACCCTAAAAGAAGTACGTCGCGCGTTGCTTGATGCCGATGTGAATTTTAAAATCGCAAAAGATTTTACTACCAAAGTAAAAGACAAAGCCATCGGTCAAAATGTATTGACCACTTTGCAACCAGGGCAACTTTTGGTCAAATTAGTCAAAGATGAATTGACAGAATTGATGGGTGGCGATGTTGCTGGAATCAATCTTTCGGGCAATCCAACGGTCATTTTAATGTCTGGACTACAAGGTTCTGGAAAAACTACCTTCTCAGGAAAATTAGCCAATTTTCTTAAAACTAAAAAGAACAAAAAACCAATGTTGGTGGCTTGCGACGTTTACCGTCCCGCGGCAATCAATCAATTGCACATTGTTGGAGACCAAATTGGTGTAGAAGTTTATTCTGAAATTGGAAACAACAATCCTGTTGAAATTGCACAAAACGCCATAAAATATGCCAAAGAAAAAGGCTACAATGTTGTAATTGTGGATACCGCTGGTCGTTTGGCAGTCGACAAAGAAATGATGGACGAGATTGAACGCGTTCACAAAGCCATTCAGCCACAAGAAACGCTTTTTGTTGTAGATGCCATGACCGGACAAGATGCCGTAAATACAGCAAAAGCTTTCAACGACATTTTGAATTTTGATGGTGTAATCTTAACGAAATTAGACGGTGATACACGCGGTGGAGCAGCCATTTCAATAAAATCTGTAGTAAATAAACCTATTAAATTTGTTGGAACTGGCGAAAAAATGGAAGCCATCGACATTTTCTATCCAAATAGAATGGCCGAACGAATCCTTGGAATGGGAGACGTTGTGTCTTTGGTAGAAAGAGCGCAAGAGCAATTCAACGAAGAAGAAGCCAGAAAATTACAAAAGAAAATTGCCAAAAACGAATTTGGATTTGACGACTTTTTGACTCAAATTCAACAAGTTAAAAAAATGGGTAATATGAAGGATTTGGTCGGAATGATTCCGGGCGCATCCAAAGCAATGAAAGATGTCGAAATTGAAGACGACGCTTTCAAACATATTGAAGCCATCATTTATTCAATGACACCAATTGAAAGAAAAAAACCTTCTTTGATTGATGTAAAAAGAAAAAATAGAATTGCAAAAGGTTCTGGCACCAAAATCGAACAGGTGAATCAGTTGATGAAGCAATTTGACCAAATGAGCAAGATGATGAAGATGATGCAAGGTCCTGGCGGAAAAAACATGATGAAAATGATGGGCAATATGAAAGGCGGAATGCCAATGAGATAATTTTTGTTTCAAGTTTAAGGTTTCAAGTTGTGGGCATTTTGAAACTTGAAACATGAAACAATTTAAACGTTAAACTTTTTTATCATGATTTTACTAGACGGAAAAAAAACGGCAGAAGACATCAAAATCGAAATCACAAAAGAGGTAGATTTGATGAAAAAAAACAACGAAAAAGTACCTCATCTAGCTGCAATTATTGTAGGAAATGATGGTGCTAGTTTAACTTATGTTGGAAGTAAAGTGAAAGCTTGCGAAAGAGTTGGTTTTGAATCTACATTGGTTAAAATGCCAAGTACAACTTCTGAAAATGAATTATTAAAAAAAATAAAGCAACTCAACCAAGACGATAACATCGATGGTTTTATTGTTCAACTTCCGCTTCCCGAGCAAATTGACACTCAAAAAGTGTTGATGGCAATTGATCCAAGCAAAGACGTTGATGGTTTTCATCCCGAAAATTTTGGTAAAATGGCTTTGGACATGACTACTTTTATTCCAGCCACGCCTTTTGGCATTCTTGAATTATTAGAACGCTATAACGTTGAAACGAAAGGGAAACACACGGTTGTGATTGGTCGCAGTCACATCGTTGGTCGTCCGATGAGTATTTTGATGGGACGCAAAGGATTTCCTGGTAACTCGACCGTTACACTAACGCACAGTTATACCAAAAATATTGCTCAAATTACTACCCAAGCAGATATAATCATTACGGCTTTAGGAGTTCCGAATTATCTAAAAGCAGAGATGGTAAAAGATGGTGCTGTCATTATCGACGTTGGAATTACACGTGTAAACGATGAAAATAATCCAAAAGGATATGTAATTACAGGCGATGTAGATTTTGAAAATGTTTCTAAAAAAGCTTCACACATCACTCCCGTTCCTGGCGGAGTTGGACCGATGACGATTGCGATGCTTCTAAAAAACACCTTATTAGCAAGAGAACAGCGTAAAGTTTTAACTCAATAATTACCACTTAATAATTGCGCTTCCCCAAGTAAATCCACTTCCGAAGGCAGCTAAAACAACAGTATCGCCAGATTTTATTTTACCTTGCTCCCAAGCTTCTGTCAGCGCAATTGGAATTGATGCAGCCGTTGTATTACCGTATTTTTGGATATTATTAAAAACCTGGTCGTCATTTAACTTGAATTTTTGTTGAATAAATTGAGAAATTCTCAAATTCGCTTGATGCGGAATCAGCATGTCAATATTCGAAACAGTCAAATTGTTTGCCAATAATCCTTCGTTAATCACTTCAGCAAAACGAACCACAGCATTTTTAAAAACAAATTGTCCATTCATATAAGGCAAATAACTTTCGTCATTTTCAGGATCTTTATCGGCTAAAATATCGGTAATCCATCTACCCCCCATTCCTGGTGCTTTCACGATAAGTTCTTCTGCAAATTGCCCTTCAGAATGCAAATGTGTGGATAAAATTCCTTTAGCATTGTCTTCTTCACGCGATAAAACTGCTGCGCCTGCTCCATCACCAAATATTACAGAAACGCCTCTTCCACGATTGGTCATATCTAAACCAACAGAATGAACTTCTGAACCAATAACCAGAATATTTTTATACATTCCTGTTTTGATGTATTGATCGGCAATTGAAATGGCATACACAAATCCAGAACATTGGTTGCGTACATCCAATGCGCCAACTGTCTTTAAACCCAATTCCTTTTGAACCAAAACACCTGGCCCAGGAAAATAAAAATCGGGA
>CALPKO020000285.1 GCA_943324165.2 Bdellovibrio sp. ZAP7
ATATCAACTTCACTAAAGGGGTGATTTACTTCTAAAGGATATGCATTTTTTGAAATTATTGTATTGTTTTCGATACATTTTGCTTTAGCAATATACAAAAGACCATTTTCATAAAAAAGTGGTTTTAAATCTTGACTTCTTTGACCTATTTCATAATTAAAAGGAAAAAATTTATTTTGACTAATTTCGCCAAATTTTCGATGATTTTTTGAAACTGTAAAAAGTGATTCGCAATTTAAATCTTTGTAAATCTTGAAAGCTTCAGTTAACAAATTCTTTGGTCGAAGTGGATTGGTAACTTGCAGCAAAACAACATTTTCGACAGGCTCAATAACACTCAAAACATGTTTTAAAGCACTGATTGATGGTGCAAAATCTCCTGAAATTGCTGAAGGACGATCAATAACTTTTGCTCCGTAATCTAACGCAATTTTCTTTATATTCTCATCATCAGTAGAAACATAAATGTCCTCGATTATGGTTGCATTACTTTGTGCATAAAAAATTGAATAGGCAATTAGTGGGTGCCCATTTAATTCGAGCAAATTCTTATTTGGTAATCTTTTAGAACCACCTCTTGCAGGAATTATTGCAATTGTTTTCATTTAAAATTTACTGAATCATTTAAAAATCAAAAATAGTATTAAAATTTCAAATTAGAGAAATTTTCCGCGTCAATAAACATTACATTTTCTTTTAGGTATTCTTGGCCTTTAATCGATTTAACTGTAAATACTATATTTGGATTGAACACTTTTCTAGGCAACCATGATTTACAATTGCATAAAATAAATGTTGGTAAAACTAATTATTATGGCAACTCTAAACGAATTTGAAAATTTGTAATTTTATAAATAAAAAATATTACTCCTCTTCGTTCCAATAAATTTTTGTTAATGGTAAAGAGTGAAATTTTTCAAACTCAGGTTTAGTTAATCTACTTTTGTTTTTTAGAATTTTTAAAAGGTTATACCATAAATCAAAAAAAGCAAAAAAGAGAGCTTTTAGCGCTTTCAGATCGCCATTAAAAACTTTATTTTTCAACTGAATCCAAATAGAATAAAATAGTTTTCTTGGTATCTTAATAACAGGGAAAAACAAAAAGTAAAGATACCAGCCTGCGCGCAAAGATCTCCGGAGGCGAATGGTGTAATCGGAATTGTTTTTACGTGACTTCACCTCTACCCTATGATGTGCTAAAACACTCGGCAGATAATGAACTTCAATATTTTTTTTAAACAAGTGAAAAGCAGCAAATTCTTCTTCTCCGTAAAAAACAAACCAATCTGGATAATTTGGAATTTTACGCCATGACGACATCCGCCATACGTGTGCGCAACCCACAAATCCTTGCACTCTTTCAGATTTTTGACTTGAAATTGTATTTTTTGGTTCACTCAAACCCCAAAAGATTCTAAATCCAATTACTCCACAATTGCTATGATTAGTAAAATAATTTTCAATTAGTTCTAGTGGATTTTCGGTCACGAAGTGGGCGTCATCATCAAGAGAAATTGCAAAATCGGCTATCGTTAAATTCAATAATCTATTTCTACTGTAAATTAATCCTTGGCTTGTTTTATTGCGAATTAATTGGAGTTTAGGAAAGTTTTTTTGTAAAAAACTAAAAGTCCCATCTGTTGAACCATCATCGCAAATGATGCATTCAACATTGCTTTGAACTAATATATTTTCAATTTTTTCTAATGTGAAAATCAAATCATTGAGTCGATTTTTTGTAGTGATAAGAATTGAGAATTTAGCATTTACAATCATTTTAATAGTTATTTATCATTTCTTTTGGCAAACCTTTAGACTTCAAAAACCATATTTGAATTCTTTTATTTGAGAAAATTTTTTGAAATAGCTTACTCTTGATAAAATAAAAAATTGAACTAATTTTTTTATTTTTATGGAAACCAGCCTTATATGTTGTTGTTTCAAGATTTTGAAACTCAACTTCTAACATCCACTTTTCTAGGGTATTACCCATGTGAAAGGCAAAATTTTGTTGGGTTGTAAATCGCCAATAATCTTTTTTAAATTGTATTTTATCCAAATATGTTTCTGAATCTCCCCCTAATTTGTAACCTAAAAAACTTGTTATTTCTTCAAACATATCTTTTTTATAAGTTGCGACATAATGACCAGAACCTACTAAAACATTTAGATCATCTAACTGATAAGCAAGATTATATTGTAAATAATTTTGATTATAGTTTTTTTCCCAACCGATACTATCATAAAAACTAATAATCGCTTCACTGTCCAGAACTGGAATAAACCTAAGTTTTCTGCTAAATAGATTATCAAAAATAAAATTACTACAATAACTCGAATAAGTCTTAAATTGTGGCGTTAATCCCACAACACCCGCTTTTGGAATTTTATCAAAAATATTATTTGTTTCTTCTTGCCATCCGCTTATAAACAAAACGTCAGCATCAGTAATAGTGACCAATTCTATATTGTTCCCTGTTAATCCTTTGATTATTGCATTAAGTTTGCCAATATTTTCTGTATGAATGAGTTCGTGTATTTTGCCATTTAAAAACAATTCTTCTAAATAGTTTTTAACTTCTATGCAGGAACCATTATCTATAATTGAGATAAAAGTTTTATTGTGCGTTGTTTTAAAAATAGAATTTAAACATACTTTTAAAATTTCTAAACTTTCTTTAAAATAGCCTTCTTGATTAGGAATGTAGACAGGAATAATTATCTGATGAAGGTATTCAGGATTTGAAAGTACAAGGTCTTTTTGTGGATTATTTCCAATACGCATAGTCTAATTCGATATTAAAAATAGGTTTCCTAAATCGCCATTAATAATTGATTTACCTAATAATCTATAATTTTGCATTGCTAAATATTGGACGATTTCAGAATCTAAATCTTTTTTCAAAGGAATATCAGATTCTATTACAATAATTTTTGGTCTATATTTTTCCCAATCATTTGTTTTCAAAACTTCTAAATCAAAACCTTCCACATCAATATCAAAAAAATCTAAACGGTCATTTTTATCTAAATTTTTATCTAAAATATCCTTTAGAGAAAAAAGTGGTATTTCAATCTTTTGTAGCAATTTTGAATGCGTTTTGTGTTTTTCATAAAAATCTTTGCTAAAGGTATTCATCGAACTTTCCTCAAACATAAAGTAATCTAAAGTTTGGTTGGAAGCACCAATTCCTGCATTTATGAAATTATCTTTTGGGCGAAATTTTTTATACAGATCTGCTAATTCTGGATTTGGATCGATACATATTCCTTTCCAATTTCTTAAATAAAAATAATATGAATTTGATGCTTTGTAAGG
>CALPKO020000286.1 GCA_943324165.2 Bdellovibrio sp. ZAP7
AAAAGCTAAAACAGAACCAATACGTTGTTCTTGATAATTATTTACTCCTTGAAATACAGAACCACTTTTTAAGTTACTTAAATTATAAAAATTAGGCAATTCTAAAGCAGGTATAAAACCTTGTATTTGAGTTGAAATTCTTCTCAATTGGTTTCCTCCAGCATTTAACGATAATTTGAAATCTTTACCAATATTTGTTTTATAACTCATTATAAATTCTGTATTGATCTCAGAATATCTTCTCACATTTTCCAAATAACTACCGTCTGGAGAACCATTTGTTCCTTTTGCTACAATATTAGTTGCAATTTGAGAATATTGATCAAGCATTACTTTACCTGTACCACTTAAATTTTTGGCAAATTCGTAGGTTAAAAAAACAGAACCCGTTAATCTGTCTCGGTTGTAATCATTTTTGTTATTCTCTAAAACCCAATATGGATTATTTTGATAATTATTATTCCAGTTTAATGGAGTACCAGCAGCAATTGATCCCGCTGGGTTCAGTGGAAAGCTTCTCCAGTCTTTCAAGTCACGAAAATTAACGTTTCTACCAGACCAAATGAATTGCTGTTGTGGATTTGCAGAACTATATCCACCTTCAGACAAGTTATTACTTTTATCATTAAAATAGATAAGCGACGCTCCACTGTTTAATCTTTCACCCAGTTTTATGTTTCCATTAAGAGAAACACTTATTTTCTTGAAGTCTGTAAATGGAACCATCCCTTTTTCATTAGAATTGTTCAAAGACATTCTAAAGTTAGAGTTTTCACCACCAGCAGATAATGAAATATTATTGGTTTGAGCAATTCCAGTTTCGTAGAAATCTTTCACGTTATTAGGGTGAGATACCCATGGTGTTGGTTTACCACCATATTTGAATGAATCCCACTGAACAAAAGACAATCCCTTGTCTAATGCAGGACCCCAACTTTCGTCAACTCCATCAGCATAACCTGAACCTGAACCATCAACGAATTCAAAATATTCTGGACCAGTTCCTTGACCATAAGAGTTTTGGTAACTTGGCAAAACCAAAGGATCAGAAAAAGCAATGTTGGTGTTAAATCCTACTACGCTTAGTTCTTTAGACTTTTTTCCAGTTTTGGTAGTAATAATGATAACCCCGTTACTTGCACGAAGTCCATAAAGTGCGGCAGCGTTTGGTCCTTTCAAAACAGTAACGCTTTCGATATCATCAGGGCTAATAGAAGCAACACCGTTTGGTAAATCGCGACCACCATCTGAACCTGAATTTCCGGTTGCTGTATTGTCAAAAGGAACACCATCAACAACAAATAAAGCCTGGTTATTTCCTGTGATAGAAGAGTTTCCTCGCAAAACGATTCTTGAAGAAGATCCAACAGCTCCCGAAGTTGCTGTAACTTGAACACCAGCAATACGTCCGCTTAGCGCATTCACTAAGTTAGATTCTCTTGCCTCCGTTAAAGCTGAACCTTTTACACTTTGAGCAGCATATCCAATGGCTTTTTCAGATTTCTTGATACCCAATGCTGTTACTACTACATTTTCAAGATTTGTACCTTGCATTAATTTAACATTGTAAGTGTTAGCTCCACCTACTGTTACTTTTACAGGTGCAGCACCTACAAAAGAAACTTCTAAAACATCACCAGACTTGGCTTTTATACTAAACTTTCCATCTGCATCTGTTGAAGTTCCACGAGTAGTTCCTTGTACTTGAACATTAGCACCTGGAAGCGGCCCTGTTGCGTCAGAAACCACACCTGAAACAGTTTTGTCTTGTTGTGCAAAAGAAAACTGCATTGATAACGCTAGTAAAAGCGTAAAAATCCATTTGAATTTCGATCTCATATTAATTTTATTTGAGTTAGTTATTCTGCAAACTTCTTAATAATTTCTTAATTAAACAAATAATTGTAATTAATAATTTAAATAATATGTGTTAAAAAAAATGCTTAATAAATAAATAAAACGAATTATCCTCCTTCAAAGATTAAATTATGTGCAACAGGTTGCTCCTAAAATAGTATTTTTGCCAAAATTATTTCAATGTTAAGTCAATTTTTTAAATCTGATAAATTAGAAGCAGGAACAGATGAAGCTGGAAGAGGTTGTTTGGCAGGACCTGTAACCGCTGCTGCAATAATTCTTCCTGAGCATTTTAAAAACCAAAAGCTAAATGATTCTAAACAACTGTCTGAAAAAATTAGATTTGATTTAAAACCAATTTTAGAAACGCAAGCCATTTCATTCGCGGTTACTCATTTACAACCGACCATTATAGACGAAATCAATATCTTAAATGCATCTCTAAAAGCAATGGGAGATTCAATTTTAAAATTAAATCCTAGACCTATATATATAATTGTAGATGGAAATCGACCTTTAGAAAAAACTTTCTATAATTCAAAAAATCTAACTGGCACTTTTAATAATATTCCTTTTACGAGTATTGTGAAGGGAGATTCAAAGTTCATGAGTATTGCTGCGGCATCTGTATTGGCAAAAACATACCGAGATGAATATATGGATAAAATTCATGAAGAATTTCCGATGTACAACTGGAAACAGAATAAAGGTTATCCAACAAAAGAACACCGCGAAGCTATTAGAAAATACGGCGTTACAAAATACCACCGTTTGAGCTTTAAACTTTTGCCAACTCAATTACATCTAGACATTTAGGTCTTATTCTGTTTTTACAATATGCGCTTCAAATAAATTGGCAAAATGTTTTAAAATTTTATTTTTTATTTCGCTTTCATCTATTTTTTCTAAACCTAATTCAACATTCAAAGACGTAACCGCTTTACCTCTTATCCCACAGGGAATTATATTGTCGAAATATCCTAAATCAACATTTACATTTAAGGCGAGTCCATGCATAGTAACCCATCGGCTTGCTCTTACACCCATGGCACAAATTTTTCTTGCAAATGGCGTTCCAACTCCAAGCCAAACACCTGTCTCGCCTTCACTTCTGGATGCTTCAATATTGTATTCTGCTAGAGTTAAAATGATAATTTCTTCTAAAAAACGCAAGTATTGATGGATATCCGTAAAAAAATTCTCCAAATCTAGAATTGGATAACCAACGATTTGCCCTGGTCCATGGTATGTTATATCTCCACCACGGTTAATTTTGTAATACTTCGCACCTTTTGATTCTAATTGTTTTTCACTTAAAAGCAAATTGGAAATGTCGCCACTTTTACCTAAAGTATAGACATGAGGATGGGTCACAAAAATGAGATTATTTGGAGTTTTTAGCGATAGGTTTTCTTTTCGGTTATGAATTTTAAAATCAATAAATTTTTTAAAAATGCTT